>CAYXQV010000099.1:0-8809 GCA_964467505.1 uncultured Hyphomonadaceae bacterium
GCAGCAAATCAACATGTAGATCAGCCGGTTTCAGAGGGATAAGGCTTATGTTGTTTTATGCTGACGACGGAATTGGTGATGGGGATTTCAACAGATCTCTGGTGTCACGCGTGGGGCTTCGGAGTGCCTGCCGGGGGCTGAACAAGGTCCAGTGTCCGGCACCGTAATTGACGATGCCGCTTGTTCATTTCGTTTCGCTTCGTCACGTTTCGGCAAGGCAGTTTTGCGGCGTAGCGTGTCCTATCATTGCCACAACCGGCGCGCATCAGAGTCATGCGCAACAAGCAGCGTAACACCGTCGCCTTGACCGTTGATGAGCATTCAGGATGCCCCCGTTCCCTGACGCTGCAGGAACTGGCCGCGCACCGGTGCGCCGCAGCGTCGTTTACCCCTCGGCCACGATTACCTCGGTGCCTGCCAGCGCCCGGGCGAGGTGGCCTTCTGGCGGCTGGTCGGTGACCAGCACGTCGATGCATGACAGGTCGCAGACATGCACCAGGGCGCGGCGATCGAACTTGCTGGCATCGGCAATGACGATTGTGCGCGTCGCAGTCTCCAATATGGCGCGGGCGATCTCGGCCTCCTGCATGTCGAAGTCGCCCAGCCCCGTCTGCGCATGCAGGCCTGAAGCGCCGATGATCGCCATATCGGGCGTGAACTGCTTGAGATAGGCAATCGCGACCGGCCCGAGCGTCGACAGGGTCGCGTCCGACATTTCGCCGCCCGCAAGAAAGATCCGGTTATTGTTACGCCCGCACAGTTCGCGCGCCACGTCCACGCCATTCGTGATGACCGAGAGATTGCGCTGGCTGCACAGCGCGCGCGCCACCCAGAACGCGGTCGTGGAGCTTTCCATGGTCAGTCGCGCGCCATCGGGGATCAGCTCCGCGCAGGCCCGGCCAATCGCCTGCTTGGCCTCCGAGCGCTCATGCTGGCGCTGGCGATAGGGCGTCTCGAAGATATTCTCCGGCAGGCGGACCCCGCCATGCACTTTCTGGACATGGCCGAGAACTTCCAACTGTCGGACATCACGGCGCACGGTTTCGTCGGACACATCGAAGCGCCCGGCCAGTTCGGCGATACTGACCGCACCTTCGGTTTCCAAAAGCGTCAGGATTTCACTCTGACGCGCCGTGGGGTCCATCCTGATCAGCCTTTCCTGCGCCTGCGCGTTGTTTTGTCGGACGCAAATTTCCGCCGGCATTCGGATAACCGTCCTTACCCAAATTATCCCAATGCGCCACCAAGACCACTTCCGGTTTCATAACACACATAAACCCACACATCTCATCAGCCTAAACTCTCAAATTGTCAAAATTCTGTGATGCACAGCGTGTAGGCCCCCGCATGCGGTCCGGTCGTTGTGTGGATTGGTGTTGAGTTTTGACGATCTGTCAAACGGGCATCCTTCACGCCTGGCTGTCATATTCAACGAGGGGAATGATGATGAACAAGACCTTGAGATTTTTCCTGCTCAGCGGCACCAGTGCCGTTCTGGGCTTTGGTGCCATGGCCCAGGACAGGGCTCCTGCGCCGGCTCCCGACGATGCTGACGCGGTCATGTCGACCGTGGTCGTGACCGGCCAGGCCCAGACCTATTCGTCCGCCGAAACGACGGAGTCGATGGCGCTGCAGCAGTCGCCTGTCACCTCGGTGTTGGCACAGATCGACAACCTGCCGGGCGTGCAGGTCCAGGAGGGCGATGCGTTCGGCTTCGACGACTGGTCGACGGGCGTGGCCATTCGCGGCTTCCAGACCAATCTGGGTGAACAGCAGGTCGGCATCACGATCGACGGACTTCCCAATGGCGGCTCGAACTATGGTGGCGGCGCAAAAGCCAACCGCTATATCGACACCCAGAATGCCGGCGCGATTGAAGTGTCCCAGGGCACGGCAGACATTGCCTCGCGCTCCAACGAAGCGCTGGGCGGGACGATCAACTTCACCACCCAGGATCCGCTGGACGAGCGCCGGGTTCGCGTCTCCGGTTCGCTCGGCGATTTCGATGCCCAGCGGTTCTATGGCCGCTATGATACCGGCCTTGTCCTGGACGGCACCACCTCGGCCTGGATCAGCGCCTCGACCCAGTCGGCCACGGACTTCATGGAAGGATCGGCCCAGAACCGCCGCGACCATTATGCCGCCAAGGTCACGTCCGGTATTCTCGGCATTGAATGGACGGCTTACGCCTCTTACGACCAGATTCAGGAAGACAACTATCAGCGCCTGTTCTCTGAAGCCGAATACGACGAGAATCCGAATTGGGACCGTCTGATCGGCGAATGGGGGCCAGTGCCTTATATCAACCAGCTCTACCGTCGTGGCTGGTCGACCAATCGCGAGAACCTCTTCTTCTACCTGACCGCCGAAAAGGAAGTCATTGACGGCCTGACGCTGGAGGGTGGGATCTACCGCCATGACAATGATGGCCGCGGCGACTGGGTTCCGCCCTATCTCGTGAATGTTGGCCTCGACGACACGACGGGCGGCTTGCCTGAAACCGAATATCTCGGCGGTGAACGTGTCTTTGGCGGGCCCTTCCTTGGCCAGATCTTTTTTGTCGATCCGACAGGCGTCGCGCTCAGCCCGGAAGCGGGCTGCGTCTCGTCAATCACCTTCCCATATGGTGGTGCCGGCGCCCAGTATGATCCGGCATGCTATCCACGCAATTCCATCCCGGTTCAGTCCTATCGCCACACCCATTACCAGAAGGAGCGCACAGGGCTCTAC
The DNA here is from genome assembly GCA_964467505.1 of uncultured Hyphomonadaceae bacterium. Classification (GTDB taxonomy): domain Bacteria; phylum Pseudomonadota; class Alphaproteobacteria; order Caulobacterales; family Hyphomonadaceae; genus UBA5336. The sequence goes on from CAYXQV010000099.1 coordinate 2,731, forward strand.
GGTGATTTCGAGTTCGATAGCGATCTTGGCCCGATCGAGAACACACTTCGCGGCGGTTTCTGGTATGAAGACGCCACCCGTTACGAGTATCGCGACTGGCACAAGATCACCGATGCGCGCGTGGGGTTCAATTACGATCAACTGGCCTATTGGGTCCAGTACAACCGCGAATTCCCGCAGACCACGTTCAAATGGTATGTTGAGGATGCGGTGAATTTTGGTGACGTCAGCGTCCGCTTCGGCGCGAAGCAATTCACCAATGAAATTGAACGCACGGACCTATTCAATCCGACCGACACGGCGGCCAATTTCACCCTGGATTCAGAATCTGACGTGCTGTTGTCGGGCGGTCTTGCCTACCAGCCGGCTCAGATCGAAGGTCTTGAGCTCTTCGCAGGCTATGCCGAGAACTACAAAGCCATCCCGGACAGCGTTCTTGAGGTCATCAATGTCGATGGCGGCATTCCGGATCCGGAAACCTCGGAAAATATCGAAGTGGGTGCACGTTATGTCGGCAACCGCCTTCGTGGTTCGGTTGTCTATTTCGACTCAACGTTCGAAAATCGCCTCTTCCCAGCGCCGACAGAAAGCGTTTCTGGCATCGACTATCTGGAAGCCTCGAATGGCGGCTTCATCAATGGCGGCGGCATCGAAAGCTCCGGCTTCGAGCTTTCGGGCGAAGTGCTCCTGTCGGAAAACTTCAACCTTTATGTGTCCTACACAGACATCGACGCCACAATCCTCGGCACCGGTGACAGCAATCTCGACACTGATGCTGGTATCGCCGTTGGCAACACGGTTCCCGGCATTGCGGAACAGATGTACGTCGTGTCGCTCGACTATGTCGAAGGCAATTTCGGCGCTGGCGTCTCGACCAAATATGTCGGCGACCGGTTCGTTGACCTCGGCAATAGCTGGGTCGCCGATGGTTACTATGACAGCGATCTGTATGCGTCGGTCTCCGGCGCGGCGATTTCCGACCAGCTGGACAATCTCGAATTCCGCCTGACGGTGAACAATCTGTTCGACCGGGACTGGATTTCAGGCATTTCCGGTGGCGGTGCCTGGATTTCCGCACCGCGCACCACGGTGCTGACCGTCATTGCCGACTTCTAAACAGCCCGGCAACCAACCTCAGATCGGCGGCGATGCCCCTCGCATTGCCGCCGATACCTGCCTGCAGCCAATCAACGACTGATCCGGAGTGCATCAAGATGAGCCTGAAACTGACGCGCCGCAGCGCGCTCCTTCTCGCTGCCGCCACCAGCGCGCTCTCCGGCTGCAGCCTACCGGCACCTGTCGCAACACCCGCCTCTGATGGCGCACAGGTTTTCCGCCACGGCATCGCCAGCGGCGACCCTCATACTGACAGTATCGTCCTGTGGACCCGCGTCGAACCTCCCGCCAGTGGCCGTCAGTCCGTCGTCTGGGACCTCGCGACAGACGAGACCTTCACAACACTCATCGCCAGCGGCGAGATCGAGACCGGCCCGGAGCGCGACTGGACCGTCAAGGCGGTTCCGACCGGCCTTGCGCCCGGCACCCGCTATGCCTACCGCTTCTCCGCACGCGGCGAGACCACGCAGGTCGGCTCTACCATGACGCTGCCCGACGGCCCGCTGGACAGGCTCGGCATCGCGCTGGCGTCCTGCACGAATTATCCGTTCGGCTATTTCAACGCCTATGACGCCATCGCAAGGGACGACGCAGTCGATGTGGTGCTGCACACGGGCGACTATATTTATGAATATGGCGGCGCTGATGGCTGGGGCCACGAGACAGCCAGTGCCATCGGGCGCGCGCACGCCCCCGCCCATGAAATCGTCACCCTCGCCGATTACCGCCAGCGCCATGCACAATACAAATCCGATGCCGGCTCGCGCGCCATGCACGCCGCAAAGCCACTCCTTTGCTGCTGGGACGACCATGAGAGCACCAACAATCCCTGGATGAACGGTGCCAGCAACCACCAGCCGGACACTGAAGGTGACTGGGCCTCGCGCCGCGCCGCCTCGCTGCAGGCCTATTATGAGTGGATGCCGATCCGCGAGCCCGAGCCCGGCATGACGCGCGAACAGTTCTGGCGCACCTATCGCTTCGGCGATCTCGCCACGCTCGTGACGCTGGAAACCCGCCATACCGGCCGCGGTGAACAGGTCGACTACACGCCCTGGCTCGAGCAGATCCAGACCCGCGAGGACCGTGACCGCCTGATGGCACAGGTCATGGACGATCCATCCCGCACGATGATCTCAGCCGAGATGGAAACCCACCTCGCCGCCAGCCTCACCGCTTCGGTGGCCGAAGCGCAGCCCTGGCGCGTCATCGGAAATGCCAGCCCGATCGCGCGGATGCTGGTGCCCGATCTCGTTGACCTCGGCATCGCAGAAGACACCGCCCCGAATGATGGCGCGCGCTTCATGCTGTGGAAGGGCAAGTGGAACCTGCCCTTCTACACCGACACCTGGGATGGCTACCCCGTCGCCCGCGAGCGATTTTACGATCTTTGCGCGAAAGCAGATACGCGCGATCTCCTCGTCCTTACCGGAGACAGCCACTCCTTCTGGGCCAATCAACTGTTCGATGGCGCGGGCGGGCGCATGGGGGTCGAGATCGGCACGGCCGGGATCACCTCGCCGGGCGATTTCGTCGAGACCGGCTGGCCTCTCGATGTGGCAGAGAAACTCGACCGCGCCTTCGAGCAGGGCCTGCCGGAGGTTATCTGGACCGACAATCTCCACCAGGGCTATGTCCGCGTCGTGCTTGGCCGCGAGGCGGCAGACGTGACCTATCGCGCCGTCGACACCGTCCTCACCGAAGACTATCGCGCCTTCGACCTGAAGACGATGCGCGTGTTGCGCGAGGCCGGCTCGCTCGTCTACGCCTGAGGCTGCGCCCGGCGTCACACAACAGACACGGCCCGCGTGTAGTCCCCGGCTCAGGTCGCTCAGCCCGTGGAGGTTACATGGCGCGCCGCCTGCCACTTCACGCGAATTCCGCCGCCTTCGTCGCCGTTGCCGGCCTCGCTGCCTTCTCCACTTATTTCTGCATGTACGCCTTCAGGAAGCCGGTGGCCGCCGCATCCTTTGACGGTTTCGATCCGGTTTTCGGGATGGACTACAAGGTCGCCGTCATCGTGTTCCAGCTTGTCGGCTACGCCCTGTCGAAATGGATCGGCGTGCGCGTCATTGCCGAGCATTCCACGCATCGGCGCGGCGCCGCGATCCTCGTCCTCGTCGCCATCTCCTTTGTCGGGCTGGTCGGTTTCGGCCTTATCCCCGCACCGTTCAATCTCGCCATGATCCTTCTGGCCTCCCTGCCACTCGGCATGATCTGGGGTTTCGTCTTCGGCTGGCTGGAGGGGCGGCGCACCACTGAAGTCCTCGTCGCCATGCTGTCAGCGAGCTTCATTCTTGCCTCGGGTGCGGTAAAATCGATCGGGGCGCTGGCGCTGGGCCTTGGCATCAGCGAAACTTGGATGCCGGCTGCCACTGCCGCCCTGTTCATTGCGCCGCTGGCTCTCTGCGTGGCGGTCCTTGCCCATATCCCGGAGCCGAGTGCGCAGGACCGCCGCGAACGCCGGGAGCGCAACGCCATGGGCCCTGCAGAACGCGCTGCCTTCCTGAAACTTGCCGGCCTGCCGATCACCCTGCTCGCTGTGTCCTATATCGCCTTCAGCGCATTGCGCGACGTGCGTGACAGCTTCGCTGCCGAGGTCTGGAGCGAGAGCGGGCACGCCGGGGAGGCCGGGTTGTTCACCCTCAGTGAGCTGCCCATTGCGCTTTTCATCCTTGCCGTGCTCGCCCTCTTTTCGCGCATCCGCGACAATGCCAGGGCGCTGCACATCGCAATGGGCGCGATTTTCGCCGGCTGCCTCCTCCTGATTGCGTCCACGCTCGTCTTTGCGCTCGGATGGATCGGCGTCCTTGCCTGGATGATCGTCTCTGGCTGCGGCCTGTTCCTGACCTATGTCGCGATTGGCACAGTCGTGATCGAGCGGCTCGTCGCGCTTGGCAGCGGCGCTGCGAATGCCGGCTTTGCCGTCTACCTCATCGACGCGCTTGGTTACAGCGCCACCCTGCTCCTCCTGCTGGCCCGCGCGCACCTCTTCCCGGACCTCGACTGGAGCCGCATCATCGTCCAGCTCGCTCTTGCCAGCGGCCTGTTTGGCGCGTTTGCCGCTCTCATCATCGCCGCGCGCGCCACGCGGGCCCGCCGTTCCGGCCCCTCCTTCCCTGCAGGATGCGCGCGAGTCCCCAACATCGCTGATGGATAAGCCGTGATGGATGTGTCAGAAAAAACAGCCTGTGAACCGGCTTGTGCGAGCCTGAATGGCATGACCAGCCGAAGCCGATGAGCTTTGCCTGCTTGACATCATGGCGAGCCACAAGGCCCGCACGACGCGGGTCGAGACCACCACGCGCACGGCCCGATGCGGTCATTCCAGCTATCGGGAAACGGTGCGGTTCTGGCGTTCCAGCATGATGATCGCGCTGAAGCCTTTGGGTGTGTTCGGAAACTGGCGGTCAGACCCCGCTGGGTGAAGGTGAACGTCGAGTGTGTCTTTTGAAACACCCACACCGATCGTAATCTCCGTCATCTTTCCTGCCTCTGCTTGTCATGCGGGCCTCAAAGCCCCTGTATCCGTTCAGGCCAATGGGAAGTGAGGCGGACCGTGGCCGAAGGCCGCGTAAGCCGCCGAACGAGGGCGATCAAACTTTAACTCGGAGCCATATCCTCCAGCGTCCTGGCCACACGGATGCCGACAATGTCGATCCGGATGGCGGTTTGGTACCTGCTGCGGCTGGCCGAGCGGAGGACCTGAGGGTTGTTGCTCCAGGACCCGCCGCGGAGAACCCGACGCGAGGGATCTCCACCCTCCCAGACAGAGCCGTCATCTGGCGCCCCAGCATATGTGTCATGCCACGCATCGGCACACCATTCCCAGACATTGCCATGCATGTCGTGGAGGCCAAACCCATTGGCAGGATAGGACCCGACCGGCCTGGTCTTTTGGTGATAGGTCCCTTTTGGCCCGCTACCATAGGTGATGTTGCCGTCATAATTTGCCTGCTCAGGCGTGATCGTCTGCCCAAAGCTGAACAGCGTCTCCGTCCCCGCCCGGCAGGCATACTCCCATTCCGCCTCAGATGGCAGGCGATAGGCATCGCCGCGCCCCGCCAGCCCCAGTTTCTCATTCAGCCAGCCAAGATAGGCCTGCGCGTATTCCCACGACACATTGATCACGGGCCGGTCACCGCGGCCCCAGCCTTGGTCGCCCGGCTTTGCCAGCTTCGCCCCCGCCGCCAGCGCCGCATCCCATTCGGCAAAGGTGACTGCATGCTGGCCAAGCGCGAAGGGATAATCGATCGTGACCTCGTGCCGCGGGCGCTCGTCGTCCCCCGAACCTTTTTCGCCATCAGCCGCCCCCATCAGGAACCGTCCCGGCGGGATTGCCACCATTTGCGGGACCGGCCATTTGGCAACGCCAGGCAACTCGACCGGGAACAGGCGTTCAGCCACAACGCGACCAGCGCGGGCCGCCTCAGCCGCTCGTTCTTCTGAGGTTTCAGGCTTTTCGCGTGCGCCCGATCCGTCTCTTGCAGACGAGCTGGGGGCCTCTCTGGTGTCGAACGCGACAGGCAATCCCCGGACGATACGCGCGACATCGGCATCAAAGGACAACCGCCTGACCGGCGCGCCATTGCGCCGCGCGAGAGGTTGCAGGTCATCCGGCAAATCTGCCGCCTTCGGAACTGTGGCCTCGTCGAATGTGACGGGTACGACCGGAATTTTACGATCTAGAGCCGACTTGATCTCGATGCGGACGAAGTCGTCTGGATTGTCGAGGCGCCGCTGTCCCGTCTCAGGATCGCGGGTTTCGAGCCAATTGTTACCGATCAGCACGAAAAGGACTTCACATTGCCCCACCTTGTTGTCGAGATATTCGACGAAATCGACGCCAAACGGGATGTTGTCCACATCAATGAAGATGTCATTCTGCGGGTCGGCGACGTGTGGCTTCAGTGCCGTATGCAACCTGTCCGCCTGGTACTGGCTGTCATCGCGCCGGTAGCTG
>CAYXQV010000100.1:0-5910 GCA_964467505.1 uncultured Hyphomonadaceae bacterium
ACTACGAATCAAGGGGTCGGGGGTTCGAATCCTCCTCGGACCGCCAGTGTTTTCAAGGGGTTAGGCGTATTTCGTCTCTCGCGTTCCTGCGCCGGGTAAGCGTGGGGTAAGCAGTACGCTCAGTTTTCGCTTGATCTGATGATGCCTCCCGGGCCAGCCTGAACCACTAAGTGGAGTGTGGTTTGGGACATATTCGACTCCCAGATTTGCGGATGACGCGGCGCTGGCAGGCCGTCGTTGACGCGATCACGAGTGGTGCACCGGTCGAGACGGTTGCCGCCTTGTCTGCCCAGGCGGCAGCAGCAGCATTCGATCAGGCAAAGAAAGACCCTCACTTCCTTCACATTCTCCGTGTTTTTGCGGAATTGCCTCTCGCCGCGCGTACGGCCGACTATCTTGACGACCTTCGCGCGCTGGGCCTCGCCCTCGACAGCGCACCCAGCTTCCTTGAGCTGACCTCGGCCTTGGCCGAAGGGCTCGACCGCCGAGGCGAAGGGAAACACAAGCGCTCAGATGTCGGCGAGCTTGCCAAGCGCGCGCTTCTTGCCAGCCTGACATCTGTCGTGGCTCCCGGTTTGCCGGGTTTGTTCGGAGACGACCCTTACGACCTGCAGCGCGAGCTTGGACGTCATGCTGGCGGTGCGCGGTTCGGGCGTCTCGGCCGCGAGTTCTTTGCACGTTTTACAGAAGGCGTGCTTGGCTACTATCTGAGCCGCGAGCTTGCCGAACACCAAGGTGCAGGCCGGCGTTTTGCAGGTGAAGCAGAGCGATCAAGCTTCGAGGATGCGCTGTCGCTACACTGCTGGGAGGCGTCGCGGATCGTCGAGGACTACGCCGGCGGCTGGTTCGGGAAGCATGTCTATCAGGGCGACGGGCTGACGCCGGACATCATTGCCCGGTTCGGCAGTTACTCGCTGACCAAGATCAGATCGGAACTGAGGAGGCGGGAGGATGCCTGATCCCGTCCTCTTCCTATGCAATCGCGCGCGCCGGCCCGCAACGGGATGGGAGGAGGCGGTCACACTTAGCATTGGCGGCGAGGGCATCGTCCGATTCGACCATGAGGCGCTTCTTCGCCGGCTCGGCTCGCCAGTCACAAACAGGATGATCGATCTCGTGGAGATCGCAGCCTTTGTTTATGCCGGCGATGCCCGTGTTCGTCGCGGCGGGATAACGGAACCGCGGCAAGGGGCGTTCTGGCGACGGAACTTTGTCTTCCGGATTGGCGTCCGTGACGCGGATTTCTGGGGCCGGCAGGACGTGGTCGACGCGCTGGTGGATCTGCTCGGTTTTCTGTCGGACGATGATTACACGTTTGAATTCGAGCAGGTTGATCGCCTGGCTCCGCATCAGGGTCAGTTCGGATTGAGCAGCAATGCAGGCGTGAAAGCCCAAGATGTTGTTATGTTCTCGGGCGGGCTCGATTCCCTTTCTGGCGCGATCGATCTTCTGGGCCATGGCAGGAAACTCGCTTTGGTCAGCGTCCAGACAGCAGATAGGGTAGGAGGCACTCAGAGGGTTCTCAGCAGCCTGTTGAAAGACCGATTTGGCGCGTCGCGACAGGAGCACTTCCAGCTTGGCATCAAACTGAAGAAAGACTTTGCGAAGGAAAGGACCCACCGAACCCGTGCTTTTCTGTTCGCTGCCATCGGGACGGCTGTAGCCCGCGCTGTCGATCTCGATGTGCTTCACTTCTTTGAGAATGGTGTGCTGAGTCTTAATTTGCCTATCGCTTCAGCCGTTGTTGGCACACGCGCTACGCGCACGACCCATCCGCGCACTCTCAAACTTTTCAGCAAGCTTTTCGAACTTTGTATGGATGCGCCCTTTCGGGTTATCAATCCATGGTTCGAACTGACGAAAACAGACGTGGTATCGCGGCTTGAGCAACGGGGATGTGCTGATCTTATCAATGACACCCGCAGCTGCGCCCGGACGCGTGTTACAAACAATGCCCAGCCGCATTGCGGGCGATGCTCGCAGTGTATCGACCGGCGCTTTGCCGTTCTCGCGGCCGGTCTTGAGGCCGAAGATGCTGCCGAGGCCTATGAGATCGACCTTTTGTTCGGGCCGCGCCAGTCGGGACCCGATCTCGTTCTGGCGCTCAGCTATCATGATGCCGCGCGGCGGATGGCGGGGCTGGATGCGCACGCGCTCATGACAGAGTTCCCGGAGACGGCCCAAGTGCTGAGCCATCTCGATCGTCCCCGGAAAACCGCAATCGAAGCTGTCATTAAATTGCACCGGCGTCATGGCGCTCAGGTCATCGGAGTGACGCGTCGGGCTACCCATGAAAACAGCGAAAGGCTGGCAACACAGAGCCTTGATCCGGACTGCCTGCTTGTTCGAATTGTCGGGCAGGGCGCTCAGGCCCCGCAGGCCCGGCCCTCTCCGCGCCCGACAGATAATGCGGCAGCGATGCCGGTCTTGATCGGGGCGTTCAAGGATAACGAACGCCCCCCCCTCTTCAGACTGAAGGAAATCGGCGACATCTCCGGCGTCGGGGCAACCACCCTGCTTGCACTGCGTGACGACTATCAGGCCGGGCTGCAGGGCGGGCTCCTACCAGAACACTTTCCCTTCATGCCCTCTCCTCAGTTGGCAGAGCGGCTTGGCATTGAGGATGAGGCCGGCCTGCGACAGCGCCTCCACCGGGTGCGCATAAAGTTCAAGAAATTGATGGAGGCGGCTGGTCTGCCCGCTCCAGACGTCAATGACCTCGTTGATACCCATCCTCGCAAGGGCTACAGGATCAATCCGACGCGGGTGCGGATCGTGAGCTGGGCTGAGCTCACTGCAGACTGAAACGGCTCATTTATCCCGACAAGAGACATAAACGGCGGGACCGGAAGTATCTGAAAGCAGATGTCTGGCGCAACCTCGCGCTCTCACGACCTGGCTGCAATACCACCGGCTTCAGTCATCTCTGGTCGCTTGAGCCGTCCATGGGATAATCCCCCCCAACCAGACTGAGGTCCGGGGCAGTTGCGCCGCTTTACCGTGAGCGGTATCGGCAAGAGCAGGCTCAAAACCGTCAGATCCAGGCCGTCAGATTGAATCCCATCAAGCTTGTTCTTCTTGCCGCAAGCCTTTCGACGGATGCGTTTGCGGCATCGCTGGCCCGTGGAAGTCGCGAGCGGGACAGCCGCTTGGCGCGCGCTGCCGGCTCCGGCGCGATCTTCGGCGCAACAGAGGGCCTGATGTGTCTTGCCGGTTGGCTTCTGGCGCATGCTTTTGCGGCCCATATCCAGGCCCTTGATCACTGGATCGCCTTGATCCTGCTGGGTGTCATTGGCATACGGATGATCCGGGAAGGGCTCGCCCATGAAGAGAGGCCGGCTGATGATACGCGGCGAAGCTCCATCGCCATGACGCTTGCCACGGCTGTCGGGACGAGCATCGACTCGGCGGCTGTCGGTGTTGCACTCGCGCTCACCGGCGTATCGGCCTTTGCCGCGCTCGTGATCGGCCTGTTCAGCTTCCTTGCAAGCACGATCGGTTTCCTGGCCGGGCCATGGGTCGGTCGACGACTGGGCGGCCTGGCAGAAATCTTCGGCGGATTGGTCCTGATCGCGCTCGGTATTTCGATCTTCACGGCGCACACGTTTGCGGCCTGAAAAAAGCGGGCCGATAGCCGGCCCGCTCTTCCTGTCTGCGCGATGGCTCGTGTTTATTCGTCGTCCTCAATCTGCAGGGCGAAGTCATTGGCGTCGATCCGCACCTTGACCAGGTCGCCATTGCTCAGGAGCTGATCGAGTGTTTCCGGCAAGTCGCCAAAGCGCAGATCCGCGTCGCCGAGTTCGACGCCGCGCGCTTTTTCAACAATTGATGCATCGATCAGCGTGTCGTCAGTGACAGTAATTGTGCGCTGGGCCACGGTGAATGTGCCCGCGCCCGCATCGAGACTGCGAACCGCACCGGCAATCTCGGCGCCGCCAGTCGCGCCACCATCACCGCCGCCATTGCCGGCGATGCCGTCTTCCGGTTCGAATTCGACCTCGCCATCGGTGCCCGTGACAAGCCGGCCGCTTGCGCAGCCCGATCCGTCATCGCCGCTTTTCGCCTGCACGACATTGCCGGCGGCAAGCCTTTGAAAAAAGGCTGCGCGACCGATGTCGAGGTCATTTTCGTCCTCGAACCCTCCAAATCCGAGCCCGGTCGTATCGATCGCGACATCGAGAATCGTGAAACCGGGATCCGCGATCGAACCTTCGCTGACAGGGCCGCGCAGCTTGCATTCCTGATCATCCTCATCTTCGCGTTCGATTCGTGTCCAGGTCACGCCGCTTTCGCCTGCCGGAACACCGCGCGCTTCGAGAAAGTCGCCGGGCGATACACGCGCGAGAAAGGCGTCGACGCTGAGCCTGTCGCCATCATCGCCGGCCTTGTCGCGGATCCGGCTTGCGCCGGTGGGCTCCACAACCACTCCCAGGCGCGTGGTGATGACACCGCCCGCCGCATCAAGGCTGGCAACGCGGTCTTCGATACGCACTGTGTTTTCTGGATCAAGCCCTGCCTGGCGTATCTGCACGACGCCATTGTCGTTGAAGCTGCCTTTGACCTCGATCCTCTGGCCAATGCTTTGTACCAGCTGCGCGGCGTCACTGACCTCGAGGCGCACGCCGTTGACGACGATCACGTCCGGGTCGCCAGCGGTGTCGACCGATTGCAGGATACCCTCGATCTCGAATTCGCCCGACCGGTCATCATCACCGAAATCATCTTCGCGTTCGACGCGGCGGGCGATGAAGTCTCCTGCCGCGTCAATATCGGCCTTCACTTCCACGAATTTGCCGATCAGATCGCTATTGGCACCAAGATCCTCGTCGAACTGCGTTGCGGCATTCACGCGGAACACTGCGTCATTCACGGTGAAGGAATTGCCATCTGCGGCGACGCTGTCGACGAAACCCTTCACCTCGATCTCGTCGCCGTCAACATTCGACCGGCCTATATCCGTGGCCGCCTCATCCCGGCGGTCGATCCGTGTCGCAAGAATGCCGGTCTCGGTCGGAAATCCGCTGACTTCGACAACCATTGGCTGGTTGCCCGCAAGGACGCTGGCGTCGAGGTCGCGGATATCGATCCCGGCCAGACCGTCATTGTTGCCGACATCATTGTCGAACACTGTTTCGGCGTCGATCAGCACCGTCTGGCCGGCGATCCGGAATGTGCCGGTCGTCGGATCGCCAGCGTCGGGCTGGACGTTTTCAACTGCGCCTTTCAGGTCGTTATCAAAGCGGATGCGATTTGCTGTGCGCACATCACCGGTTTCGCTGGCAGAGACTTCGACCTTCATGGCGAGGCGAAGCGCGCTGTCATCGCCTTGCGTCTCCTCTTCGCCTTCAATGGCAACAATGGTGCCCGCCTCGACCTCATATTTCACGCCGCTGATGAAGACACTCCCAAAGCCGGTGATCGTACCGATGCTGGACACCGAACTGCCTGAAGGCGGCGGTGGTGGTGGCGGAGGCGGTGGTGGCGGCGAGGGTGGCGGTCCCGATGAAGCGGGCCCGGGCGTGCTGGCACCGCCACCGCCGCCACAAGCGCCAAGCGAGAGTGCCAGCAGGATGGCTGTCAGTGTCGCGGTTGCCGGTTGTCTGAACATGAGTTGTTTCCCTTCTTTCCAGGCGTGTCTGAAGGGATAACGCTCCGGGCCGGGCTCTTATTTCCGGGGCCAAACGTTTTGTGATCATACCGTCGTCCTCGAAGCTGGCGCTCGCCACAAAAAGGGTAAAGTGCAGCCGGGCGGGAATAGATCTCGCGAAACGGTCGTTTCCTGACTGACATTCAATTGAAAGGACTGTCAGCCATGAAACGGATTTCCAGGGTTGCCGTTCTGGCGACCGGCGCTTTTGCATTGCTCGGCCTCAGCGTGGCAGTGGGCCAGGCGACAACCAAAGCAACCGC
>CAYXQV010000100.1:6010-8774 GCA_964467505.1 uncultured Hyphomonadaceae bacterium
ATCGGCCCCGATGGCCTCAAGCGGCGCGGGGATGGTTCCATTGATGACGACCAATTCGGCTATCACCACCGTCATGATGACCGGTTCCATCGCAGCGGTCGGGATCGCGACAGGGATGATCGGCGCGCATGGGAACGCGACCGCGAAAGGTTTGATCGCGATGAATGGCGCCGCGACGACAGCCGCGGTCGGGGCAGAGGTCGTGGACGAGGACGCGGGCGCGGGGGCGATTGAATCCTATCCATATTTGCGGCAGGATTGCAGACTTTCATTTAACTCGCGGCGGGGCGGGCTCAGGCCTGACCCCGGGGGGGACATCTTGAAGAACATTCTGGTCAAAGTGCTGATTCTCGGTGGGTGGAGTGCAGTTTCATGCCCCACGGCACTCGCGCAGTCGAGCCTCCAGCTTGGAACCGGCGTTCAGTATTCTTCAGGCGATTTCGGCCGCGAGGATGACACGACCATTCTGGAAGTGCCGTTTACCGCGCGACTGAAGGCCGGGAACTGGTCGTTCCGCGCTCGCCTGCCGTTTGCCAGTATTGAAGGGCCCGGCGGGATTATACCGGGCGAGGATGATGACGGGCGCCAGCGCAGGCGGCGTCGTGGACGCGATGACGATGATGATAGTGACGCGGCAGACGAAATCGATGACGATGATCTCGGCCTGGATGACGAGGATCCGGAGTTCAGCGATTTCAACGAAAGTGGCCTTGGCGACATCTCCCTGTCGGCGAGCTATTCCTTCGACCTCTCCGCGCACAACTATCTTGACCTGACCGGCAAGGTGACCCTGCCGACCGGCGATGAGGACAAGGATCTCGGCCTTGGCGAGACCGACTATCTTCTGAGCGGGGAAATCGGACAGGATTTTACCGGCGGCGGCCTTTATGTGCTTGGCGGCTATCGCATGCGCGGGGGCAGCGCGCGTGAAGACGGCGCGATCGCCGCGGTCGGGGGCTATGCCATCACCGGTTCGACCATCACGGGCGTTGAGGTGAACTGGAGTGAGCCATCGCTTGCCAGCTCGCAGGATGCACTCGGTATCACCGGTTATACAAGCTTCCGCCTTAGTGACGATATCCGCCTGTCACTGTTTGCCGAAGCCGGCCTGTCGGACAATACCGCAGATTACGGAGGCGGGCTCGGCCTGACCTGGCGGACCAATTTCCGGCGCCCCTTCCAGAAGCGTTAACGCCACGCGCGACGACCGCCACGAAGCTGTGTGCCGGAGAGCCTTTCACTGCGGGGCAATGGTTTGCCAGCCACTCCTGATTGCGTCGGTTTCTTCCTCGCCGGCCAGCACTGTCGCCACACCGCGCCGTTCAATTGCGCTGGCCACGCCCGCGGCGACATCGCCGTTCGCCATCCGGTAACTGTCTGCGAAGACATTTGCGGGCGCAGGCGCGAGCGTGTCGATCGTCCAGCCATCATCACCCAGACAGGCCAGCGCCTCCTGCCGGCCAAGATGAAACTGGCGGCAGGCCGTGGCGTCACTGCTGACAAAACTCAGGCGAACGCGCATCGGTCCAAGCCCGGTCTGGACCGTTTCTCCTGATGCGGCACTGTCAAGCGCTTCTGCGAGATCCCCGCGGGCGACCAGTGCGCCGGTTTCGCCAGCGCTGAACCCCGCGCGCTCCTGACCGGTCAGTAACCACCCGCCCAGCATGCCGATAACCAATGCGGCCGCGATCGGGGTTGCGAGTGCAGGGGAGAACCAAGCAAGCCAGGACGTGCGCCGCGCGTCGCCTTGAGGCGTGGCGAGCAGGGATTCAAAACGTTCCGGCACGCGCTGCGCGAGCGTCTCGCCAAAGGCCGGACGCAGGCGGTCATCAATCAGTGCCAGCGCCTCCAGCCTGTCGCGGAGTGCCGGGTCATCGCCTGCTGCCGCGTCGATTGCGGAGTTCTGTTCATTGTCCAGTTCCCCGTCAAGGAAGGCGCTCAGCTGTTCGTCCGTGAATTCCCCGCTCATTTTGCGTCCTCGCTGCTGGCTGTCGCCTCGACCAGGCTCGAAAGGTTCCGTCTGGCGCGGGCGACGCGGCTCATGACGGTGCCGATGGGAATGTCGAGGGCCTGGGATGCCTCCCGATATGTAAAGCCTTCCAGTGAGACCAGCGCGAGGACGGCGCGTTCGTCGGGATGAAGCGCGCCCATGGCTGTTCGCACCTGTCGGAGCGTGGCTTTCGCAGCCAGCGAATTGCGCCCATCCTCGCCCATCGGATGGACATCCTCGGTCAGCGGACGATCTGCGCTTGGGCGCCTTGAATTGGCGCGCCGGGTGTCGATCCACGTGGTCCGCATGATTGTGAACATCCAACTGTCGAGGCGTGTGCCCATTTCAAACTGATGCTCGCGTTTCAGCGCCTTTTCGAGGGCGTCCTGAAGCAGGTCATCTCCGTCAGCGACCGATCCCGTCAGGGCATGGCCGAACCGGCGAAGCCTGGGCACGAGCGACAGGAGTTCACGTCTGAAGCGTTCGCCTGTCTGACCCATACCCTGTCAATCCCTAACGCTGGTTGGCTCACTGTTATTCTCGCACAGAAGCAAAATAAAATCTTAGCCAGAACAGAAGCTTTCAGCTAGAATTCGTTAGCATGTCCAGAAGAAAAACCACGCGCATCATTGTCTCGGTCGCCCTGGCAGCCTGCCTCGGCCAGCCAGCAATTGCCAAGCCGCCAGACAGGGATTTCGAGCGCGCAGAGGAAGCCGCAGAGCGGGCCGAGGAGGCAGCCGAACGCGCATCTGAAAGGGCAGCCGAGCGCGCCGA
>CAYXQV010000101.1:0-8761 GCA_964467505.1 uncultured Hyphomonadaceae bacterium
CAAAAGCGGCGGAACGCACGTTTGCAGGCACAGGATCGGCGGCCGTGTGCGCGCATGCCACAAGTGCCAGTGTCAGGAGTGCCAGTAGGCGCATATCTTGGCTCCGCGTTTGCCAGACCGTCTGGTAAGAAAAAACATCCCGGGGACGACTATACCCACTTATCTATACTGGTTGACGCACCGCGAGGTCTATCGGATAAACGCAGCGTTATCTCAATTATTAACGCTCAGGCGGAGACATGGCAATGAAGACACTGGACAGGTTTTTCCGTATATCCGGTCTCATTTCGGCGGGTCTGGTCTTGGCGGGTTGGGGGGCGATGCTTCCGGCTGATGCGCAGGAGACCGCGCAAGCCGAGGATGCCATCATGATCCTTGATGCTTCCGGCTCGATGTGGGGGCAGATTGATGGCGTCAACAAGATCGTCATTGCAAAGGATGTCGTTGAAGCGCTGGTGCTCGGCCTTGATGATGACCAGCGCCTTGGCCTGGTCGCCTATGGCCACCGCCGGGAAGGCGATTGCAGCGATATCGAGACACTGGCCGATGTCGGCGCCGGGCGCGATGATGTGATCGCGGCGATCCGTGGCCTGACGCCACGCGGCAAGACCCCTCTTTCAGGCTCGGTCGAACACGCCGCCAATGCCTTGAATTACCGCAAGCAGGCGGCCACGGTCATTCTGGTGTCCGACGGGCTGGAAACCTGCGATGCCGACCCGTGCGCCCTTGCGCGGACGCTGGAAGAAAACGGGCTCGACCTTACCGTCCATGTCGTCGGTTTCGATGTCACCGAGGAAGAGCGCACCGGGCTGCAGTGTATCGCCGATGAAACCGGTGGAACCTTTGTCGCTGCCGACAATGCGGCTGAACTGTCCGGCGCACTGACGCAGGTTGCTGCTGGCGGGCCGGCAAGTGAGCCTGCCGCCTCCGCGCCTGTGGCCTCCACGCTTGCGATGAAGGCGACGATCCTGTCAGGCGGGCCGCTGATCGGGTCGCAGCTGGACTGGACCATCACACCGGCTGCGGGCGGCGATCCGGTTTTTGCCGCCACAGACACCGGCAGCGCGCAAACGCAGATCCTGCCCGGCGATTATGTCGCGCAGGCCCGCTGGAAGGGCTGGCAGGATGGCAGCGAGATCAAGGTCGGCGAGTTGGATTTCAGCGTCGCCCCGCAGCAGCCAAAGGTCATCACCGTCCCGATCGATCTGGGATTTGACATCCTGCTGAAGAGCGCAGCGGAAACGCGCGAAGGCACCGCGTTCGAGGTGACATGGAACGGGCCGGACGCGCTTGGCACCTATATCCATGTCGCCAGCCCGGAGGACGGCCCGCGCGAGCCGATCTATTTCCTGGAGACGTCGAAGGCACGCGCCGGGGCCGGCGTGACCGATGCGGGCGCACCTGTTACCGCCATGATCGGCGGGCCATCAATTCAGGGCGAATATGAGGTTCGCTACATTCTCGACGATCCGCGTCTGATCCTTGCGCGCCAGCCGATTACGGTCACCGATGGCGGGTTCGAAATCTCCGGGCCGCAGCAGGCCCCGATCAGCTCGGCGATCACGGTGGAATGGACCGGCGAGTCGACGCCGGGTGACTTTGTGACCATCACCCGCGTGGGCACGGAAAAGGCTTTCGCAAACGGCTTCACCGCCAGGCTGAGCGAAGACGGCACCGCGCAACTGACCATGCCCGCCGAACCGGGCGAGTATGAGCTGCGCTATGTCCTTGCCAATGGCTACACCCTTTATGCCGGCCACCAGCATGCCGTGCAGGCCCGCGCGCCGATCACGCTGGTTGGCGTCGAAGCGGGTATTCGCGGGCCGTTGAAAGTTGTCGGCGGCTCGCAGGTCGCGATTGAACTCGACCTGCCAGGCGGCTGGGAAGATGACATTGTTTCGATTGCTCCAGCAGGTGCCACCAAATCCAACCGCGACTCTCAAAACAGCCTTTTGCGCGCCGAGGCTGGCGATGGCACGATGGAGCTGCAGGCGCCGAACATCGAAGGCGAATATGAACTGATCTATGTGCTGCAACCTGGCAGCAAAATCCTGGCTCGCCAGCCGATCACCATCTCGCGTGCAGGTGCGAGCGTGGATGCGCCGGCTGAGGTGCGCATGGGAGAGGCGTTCGATATCGGCTGGTCCGGTCCGGGCTATCGCGGAGATCGCGTGATTGTTGCACCGGCTGACGTGCCGGACCTGAAGATGTGGGGCTGGACAACGCGATACGGGTTCGCGATTTCCGGGGGCGAGACATCGGGGACCGGAACGGTTGCCAGATACGACTTCAAACAGCCCGGAACCTATGAAGCGCGCTATGTGACCGGCCTGCAGCATCAGGTGCTCGCGCGCGACACATTCACAGTCGTCGAATAGGACAAGGGGAATAGAGATGAAAACCAGATCCGGACTTTCCGTCATCATGCTTGCTGCCGGCCTTCTCGCAGCCTGCGGGGGCAGTGACACCAACGCCGCCCGTGAGAAGGCGATGGAAGATGCCGCAGCGGCTCACGGGATCAATGCCGATGTGACCGTCAATGACGCCGGCGAGAGCGAAAAGATCGAGATCAATGCGGGTGGCGGAACGGTCGGACGCAATCTTGACCTGCCCGCCGGCTTTCCCGATGACATCAACCTGCCCGCCGACTGGGAGGTCATCGCAGCCAGTTCGCCGATGCCGGGCGCTCACAGTGTGCAGATCCTGTCAGACGCAACGCGCGACGAGATCATGCAGACGCTGCGCTCCCGGCTGACCGAAACGGGCTGGAGCGAAACCTCTGCTGACATTCCTGCACCCAGCATGGCGCGGCTCGGTTTCGAGAAGGGCGATCGCATGGCCAATTTCAACATCATCGAAAATGGCGAGACGCGCGCGGTTCAGGTTCTGACGATGCCGAAGCCGTAGCCGTAGCCATAGCCATAGCCATAGCCGGCAGCTGGATCTTCATCAGCGAAAGACGCAAGGACATCCTGCTCAACGGTGACAACATCCCTTTTCCGTTTCGATATGATGCGGTCACAGATCACGAATTTGGCCGGAAACCGCCCTGGCAGGATATTTTCCTGCGGACATCACTACCCCCCCTGAATCCTTTGGGGGGGCTTCTTCGTTTTGTCAGCCTGCCGGTTGCGGCGCTGTTGCCCTTGCCACGTCTTCGCGATATCGCCGCCCGGCAATGATGAGACACACGACACTCGCTGCATTGAAAAGCAAGATCAGCTCCAGTGAGCGCGCAAGCGGGCCTGCCACGCCCGTCGATGTGAAATGGTCCGACAGGAGCCCCGCGATCCACGGCCCGCCGCCGATCCCGATCAGCGTCAGGCAGAACAGCGTGAATGCCGAGGCGAAGGCCCGCATCCGCAGCCGCGCCAGCTCCTGCGAGGCGGTATAGGCGATCGAGGCATAGATCAGGGCGATGAAGCTTGGCACCGCGTTCCAGGCATAAGCGCCCCAGACGGTCTCGGCACGCAGGAACATCCAGGCAAAGGGCAAGGCAATCGCCCCGCAAACCGCCACGATCCAGGGCCGCCAGCGCAGGTCCTTGCGCGAGAGCCGGTCGCAGATCGCACCGATGACCACCGCGCCGACACTGCCGACACCGCCGATCAGGATGCCGAGTGGCAGGGCGACATCGCCGGGACTGAGATCATAGGTGCGCTGAAGGTGGCTGGAGGTGAAGACAAGGAAGGCATTGGCTGAAATACAGATCAGGAGGCAGCCAAGCAGCATCCAGACATAGGAGGACTGGCTGAGCAGGAAGCGCAGCGTCTCGCCAAGACCGGGCGCTTCGCCCTCATCCTGATGGGCATCGGAGGCGCCGCGCACCGGTTCGCGCACCGTGAAGCGCACGATCAGGGCAAGCATGAGGCCGGGCACGCCGGCCGCAAAGAACGCCACCCGCCAGCCATAGAGCTCATAGATATACCCCCCGAGGGCAAAGCCCGCCATGATGCCAAGGCCGATCCCGGTGGTGTAGACGCCCAGCGCGGTCGCGCGCTCTTCCGGGCGGTAGAGATCGGCGATCATGCTGGTCGCGGGCGGTGTGCCCCCGGATTCGCCCACGCCCACGCCCATGCGCGCGGCAAGCAGGTGCCAATAGGTCTGCGCCAGGCCCGACAGTGCCGTCATGCCCGACCAGATGGTCAGCGCGATGGCAATGATGTTGCGGCGGTTGCCCCTGTCGGCCCACATCGCGACCGGTATTCCGAGCGTGGCATAGAAGGCCGCGAATGCGATCCCTGTGAGCATGCCAAGCTGGCTGTCCTTGAGCTGGAGTTCCTCCTTGATGGGTTCCAGCAGGATGACGAGGATCTGCCGGTCGACATGGTTGAAGGTGTAGACGAGGGTGAGTACGGCGAGCACCCAGGCGCGGCCGCTGATACGCGCGCGCGGCGCAGCAAGGTCTGTCATTGAAGCCCCTCCAGTCGGGTAAGAAATGTGGAAATGGCCGATACCGCCTCGCGCTCGTTTAGGATTGGGGCATGGCCGACCCGTGGCACGGTGACCAGTTGCGCATCGGGATGCGCGCGGACCATCTTTTCAGCCGTCCTGACCGAGAGAATGTCGGAGTTTTCACCGCGGATGAGCAGCAATGGCTTTTGCCGGGTGGCGCGAAACAGTTTCCACATGGCGCGGCGGGTGAAGAAGCCCGGGCGGACATCGCCAACCGTGCGGGTGATGGCCGGGTCATAATCGGGATGGACAAGCCCGTCCTCGCCCTCCCGGCAGGTGCGCTGTGCAAATGCCATCCAGTCATCGGGCTGGTAATCGGGGAAGACGTCACCCTGTACGCGGGCAATCGCGTTGGCGGCCGCCTGCCAGCTTTCATAGGGGTCGGTCTTGCTCGCATAGCCCGCGATCCGGTCGAGCCCGGCCTTCTCCAGAACCGGACCGACATCGTTCATGACAATGCCTGAAATCCGGTCAGGCATTGCCTTGGCCATGATCATCGACATCAATCCACCCATTGAGGTGCCGATCAGCGCAACCTGTCTCAGACCCAGCCGGTCGATCAGCGCGGCCATGTCGCCGACATAGGTCGCCGGCGTGTAATTGTCCGGGTTCGCGTCCCGGTCCGACAGAGCTCGCCCGCGCACATCGACGGCAATAAAACGATAGTGTTCCGGCAATGCGGCGATCAACGGCTCGAAATCCTTATGATTTCGGGTCAGTCCGTGCATGCACAGGACGGTCAGCGGGGCATCCCCGGGTCCGTAACCTGCCGCGTGCAGCTCCAGCCCGTCGGGCGACTTGTAATAAAGGCTTTGCCCGGTCACAGCCCTGTTCTCCCTCAACAAGCGTTGAAAACTATCCGATCCTGCGACGCGCGCAAGGGGGGAGGACGCTATACTGACGTTTTGCCAAGCGCGGCCCACCGGGCTAAGACTCGTTGTCAAGCCAGACAAAGGGATGCGCCCTCTTGCAAACCGAATTGCCGCAATTGCCCGAGCCGAAGGGCGCTCGCCGTGAAGCGATCATGAATGCCGCCGAGGCGCTGTTCTCGCGCCATGGCTATGACGGCGTTACCCTGCGCGCCATTGCGCGGCGCGCCGGCGTCGACGTGGCGCTTGCGAATTACCATTTCGGGCCCAAACGTGACCTGTTCGACGCGGTGCTGATGCGCCGCGCCGAGATCCTGAACGCCTGGCGCTCACAGGCGCTTGATGCGGTGATCGCGGAGGCCGCGCCGGGCGCCCCGCAGATCGAGGCGATCATCCGCGCCTATCTGCGCCCGATGCTGACAGGCGCGCATGTCCATGATGAGGGCTGGAAGCAGTATTTTGCGCTCATCGCCTATGTGAACAACTCGCCGGAATGGGGCGGCCAGCTGATGACACAATTCTTCGATCCGCTGATCGAACGGTTCATCGACGCCCTGCGCATGGCGATTCCGGAGGCCGATGATGGCGATCTCTACTGGGCCTATCACTGCCTTTCCGGCGCGCTGACCCTTGCTTTCGCGCAAACCGGTCGCATCGACCATCTCTCGAAAGGCCTGTGCCGCTCTGACGACCTGGAAAGTGCCTATGAGCATATTGCCTGCTTCGTGACGGCAGGTTTCGAGAAAATCGGCATGAAGGCAAGGGCGCGCCAGGTCGCCTGACAGGTGGGCGGGGTCATGTGAAACGCAGGCCGGCATGGCAGGCAGGCTCCTGTAAGAAGAAAAGGCCCGGCCGCTGGGTTGCGGGCCGGGCCTTGGAGTTCAAGCCGAAAGGCTTGCGGGAGGAATTCAGTAACGGAAATCGACGCCAAAGGTGATTGTGCGCGGATTGCCGAAAAAGGCGGTCAGCGTTCCTTCGAGGCCAAGCGTTGGCGTAAAGCTTCCATCTGACCCGACACTGACGAAATTATAGCCGGCGACGATGTATTCCTCATCGGTCAGGTTCTTGCCGGTCAGGTTCACTGCGAAACGGCCATCCTCGGTCTGCCACTGGATCCGACCGTCGAGAAGCGCATAGGCATCCTCGTCGAGGAAGGCGTTGGGCTCTTCGAACTGGCTGGTCTCGCTGCGAAAGGAGACCAGCACATTGCCGGAGAAATCGCCAGCATAGCCGAGAACAGGCATCGGCGCGCTGTAAGCGAGCCGCGTGCTGGCAGTCCATTCGGGAGTGTTCTGGAACACGCGCTGGTCTGCAACATCCTCAAGCGATGTCGTCCCGTCCGCATCGGTCACGGCGGTGACGAACTCGTCATATTCGGCATCGATATAGCCCAGTGTCCAGCTGGCATCCCAGCGGTCACCCGGCGCCATCGTGTCTTCGCCGAGCACCGCATTGCCTTCGAATTCGACGCCGTTGATCGTTGCTGCGCCGGCATTTGTGGTCACGCCGGTAAAGGTGTCATTCACCCCGTCACCATCAGTGTCCACGCCAATCGAGCCTGGCACCTGCACATCGGTATAATCATTGAAGAATGCGGCCAGTGAATAGTTCAGGCGTCCGTTGAACTGGCTGGCCTTGTAGCCAACCTCGATGCTCTCGACTTCTTCGGGGTCGAACTGCATGAATTCAAAGATTTCCTGGTCGCTGATCTCGCCATCCTGGTTGAGGTCAGGCGCGGCAGTGGTCTGGCCGCGCGGGTCGAAGCTGCCGCCCTTGAAGCCCTGCGAATAGGTCAGGTAGGCATTGCTGTCGGGGGTCACCTTGTAGCTGACTGATGCGCGCGGGCTGAAATCATCAAAGTCGGCAGTGCCGTTGAAGTCAGAGGTGGTTGCGATCAGGGTCGGGGAGCCATTGAAGAATTCCGAAAAGCCGCCGATGAAAGTGCGCCGAAGCACCTGCGAGTTGCGTTCGTCCTCAGTATAGCGCCCGCCAAGTGTCAGGCTGAGCTTGTCGTTCACATCATAGGTGAAGTCGCCGAAGACCGACCAGGTCTCGGTGCCGACATCGCCAAAGGTCTGGGCATTGAGGCCGGGCAGTCCGATAATGTCGCCGGTCGTGGCAAGCAGGACGTCGAACACGGTCGAGGCGTTGGCATCAAGGTAATAGGCGCCGAGCACACCGTTCAGGCGATCGCTCGAATACTGGACCTGGAACTCCTCGGAGAACTGGTCGTTTTCATAGATTGCCGGCACGTCGAGATCGGCTGCCTGCAGGGAGTCGAAGTCGATTGGCGAGGTGCTTTCATCCTCGCGATAGGCGAGAATATTCTTCAGCGTGATATTCTCATTGAGCGCCCACTCGGCGACAAGCGAGCCACCATAGGCTTCGACTTTCTGTCCGACGACATCCAGACCCGCGCGCGTGTCGAACACATCATCAAGAACCGGTGCGCCACTGAACTGGCCGGGAATCAGCCGGTGGCCCTGGCGCGCATTGGAATTGTCCTCTGTCCAGTCACCCGACGCGCGCAGCTGGAAATCCGGGGTGACATCGAGTTCGGCCGACAGGCGCGTGGCCAGCACATCCTTGTTGTAATTATCCTCGCCATTGATGATGTTTTCGCCAAAGCCGCTGCGGTTCAGCGTGGCAACCGACCCACCGACCCGGAAGCTCTCGCTGATCGGGTAGGAGCCGGTCAGGATAACATCAGCCTGTTCATAGCTGCCGACGCGCGCGCTCGCCTTGAGTTCGGGCTCATCGGAAAGGCCGCGTGTGACATATTTCACCGCGCCACCAATCGTGTTGCGACCATAAAGCGTGCCCTGGGGCCCGCGCAGCACTTCCACGCGCTCGACGTCGAACACGTCCAGCACGGCGCCCTGGGGACGGTTGAGATAAACCTCGTCGAGATAGATACCGACGCCGGCTTCGAACCCGGCCACGGGGTCTTGCTGGCCGACGCCGCGAATGAAGGCGGTCAGCGTGGTATTGGTGCCGCGCGAGACTTCCAGCGTGACGTTTGGCGTGACCTTCGCGACCTCGGTAAGGTCGGTAACGCCGAGACTGGCGAGCAGTTCTCCACTAAAGGCCGACACCGAAAGCGGCACATCGACAAGGCTCTGCTCGCGGCGCTGGGCGGTGACGACGACGGCCTCATAACGCCGCTCCCCGCTTGCCGCATCTGCGTCGCTATCCTGCGCGAAAGCCGGCAGGGCGATGCTCATCGAACTGGCCGCGAGCGCGGCAATCGCAAATTTCCTGGTGTGTTCAGTCATTTTCCTGTCCTCCCTGATCCGGTTGATGCCGACAAATGTTGTATTCAACAGGTGTTCAACATTCAACAAGCGTTGAAAATGCGCGAATCCGGGCGTCACGTCAATGACATGAAAGCCACACTGGCACGGAAGAATGCCTCCCGGCGGCGCTCAGATGCGCGC
>CAYXQV010000102.1:0-8629 GCA_964467505.1 uncultured Hyphomonadaceae bacterium
GTTTCACAGCGTCGCGAGGCCATCTGCAAGGCCGGGCGCATGCTCGCGCAGGAAGGCGATGAGGGCATGTTCGGCCGGCGAGATCGACTTGTCCCAGCCCAGCCGTCGGACCAGCCAGTCGGTTTCGTCTTCGGTGACGTCCGCGCCCGCCCTTTCGGCTGCCTTGCGTGCCGACATGCGCGCGCGAGCGGCCCGTTCAGGGTCGTACATGACCCGCTCGAACCAGGAGCCCTCGCTGATCCGACGGGTCAGACGGGCCATCACGTCGGTCAGGTCAGTTGACGTGTCTTTCAGCCAGGCTTCGCGGCCAAGCGCGTCAGCAAGCGCTTCAGGAGCAGGATGGGCGGCAGACAGGAGGTGGTTGGCAATTGCGCGCGCAAACAGGCGGTTCCATTCCTGTGCATTGCGCGCATGGGCAATCGCGTCATTCGTCGCAAACAGGATATTGGCTTCATGGCGGGTTATGCCGACGCGGCCCTCGCTGGAATGAGCGTGAATGGCGCGGCGCATGCGCTCGGCATCTTCGCCATCGGCCCGTCCCTGTTTGCGGATGCGGGCACTGACGGCGCCAAGTGTGAAGCGCGACAGACGCACTGGCGCGCCGTCGGCCCGGCGAAGCAGGACAAGCAACAGGTCAAGCTCGGTTTCCGCCAGAGGCCGGCCGGGAATGGTCAGCCGCCCGATGAGCCAGTCGGCTTCCTCGTCGCTGATCCAGCCCTGCGGGGGTTCACGTGTCAGCAGGAAATCACTGACCGCCTCGATGAAGCGCGCATCCCATGCGCGGTCTTCGCCAGAAAGCCGCAGGTTGAGGTCGAACAGCGCTTCGGCCTCGGCGCGCGTGACCACGCCATCCTCGAAGACGCGCTCGATCAGGCGGTTGGCTTCGGCCTTTGTCGATTCGCCCAGCCGTTCGATCCGCCCCAGCAGCGACGCGCTTTCACTGGTCGCCATATTTGCGCCTCCCGGATTTGTCGCTGCATGAGCCATTAACCATGCCATTAAGCCCGTGAGGGTTGAGAAGCCTTTAATTTCATTGCCGGCGAGACAAGACACATGCGCGTGAGATCGCTGGCCTCGATGGCCGCGCTCCGGTATCGGGCTGCAGGTTGATTTCAGGAAGGAGCCGGAAATGCGGGTTGGCCTGGCAAGATGGACATTTCTGATCGTTGCGGCTGCCCTTGCCGGGCTCGTGGTGACGAACTGCACGATGCTGGGGCTCAACTATGCGAGCCTGGAAACGGACAACAAGCCGGCGCCGCAGCCGGTCATGGAGGTTGCCGGCCTTGATGCATGGACACATCGGAAAGATGAACTGAAGGAAGCGTTTGCCGGCAATGTCTACGGGCCCTGGCCAGATGGCCTTGCGGTCGAGCTTATCTCGCGCCGGCTTGTCGAGCCGGCCTATGTCGGCGGGCGTGGCCGGCTTGAGGAATTGTTGCTGCAGATCGGGCGCGGGAAGGGGGCGCGGCAGGTGCATCTTGGCCTTGCTGTGCCCGATGGCGAGGGGCCGTTCCCGGTCATTATCGGGCAGACTTTCGCGCCGAACTGCAACGCTTTCGCTTCGACGCAACTGAGCGGGTCAAACGGGCAAGCCTGCAAGAGCGCGAATGCGCCGTTCATCTTCCGCTTCATTTTTGGCGAGTTCATCGCCCGCGCCCCTGTCGAGGCCTATCTCGACGCAGGATTTGCCTATGCGAGCTTTCATGCGTCCGAATTCGTGCCGGATTCGCAAGAGCGCGCAGGCCCGGTCCTCGCCGAATTGCAGCGGCAAGCCGGGCAGGGGCCAACCGGCACGATCATGGCGTGGGCATTTGTCTACAGTGCTGCAATCGATGTCTTCAGCGAGGATGACAGGATCGATCCTGACCGCATTGCCGTTTTCGGCCATTCGCGGCACGGAAAGTCCGCACTGGTTGCGGGCGCATGGGATGAACGCATCGATGTGGTCATATCCCACCAGTCGGGATTTGGCGGTGCAGCGCTGTCGAGATCAGCGGTTGGCGAGGGCGTGGCGCGTATCACGTCCACCTATCCGCACTGGTTCGATCCGGCATATGGCGCGCTTGGCGAGGACACAAACAGGCTCCCGGTCGACCAGCACCAGCTCATCGCGCTGATCGCCCCGCGCCCGGTATTCCTTGGCAATGCCCGCCGTGATGTCTGGTCTGATCCCAATTCGACCTATCGCGCAGCTCAGGCGGCCAGCACCGTCTGGCAACTCCACGGAGAGGCCGGTCTCGACCAGGATGGGCTGGCTGACTGGACACCGGACGCGAACCTGGCCTACTGGCTGCGCAATGGCGGGCATGGCACCGACCAGCGCGATGTCGATGCCATGCTGGCCTTCCTGAAAGCGCATTTCCCGCCCCGAAGCGCGATTGCCTGCCAAAGCGAAGAAACCGCTTTCCGGCCCCAGAAGGGGTGTCAGGGCGCGCTCCCGGCCAAATGATTGCGACCAGAGAAGGAGGGGCTTCAGCGCGGCGCGTCCGGTCGACTGAGAATGAAAGCCGCCGAGCCGGTCAGGACAAGCGCCTGGAGTGCGATGGTCCAGGCTGGCGCGCCGAGACCGAAGCTCAGCAAGGGCATTGCCGCCATGACGCCGACCGAGACCTGTTTGGTGCGCCGTGATATCGCGCCATGATCGCGCCAGTCGGCGATCAGCGGACCGAACCGCTTGTGCCCGAGCAGCCAGGCATGCAGGCGCGGGCTTGAACGGGCAAAACCGAAGGCGGCCAGCAGCAGGAAGGGGGTGGTCGGCAGGAGTGGCAGGACGGCGCCTGCCATGGCCAGCCCGACACAGATCCCGCCGAGAGCCAGCCAGGCCACGCGCACAATAGGGTTGGCCGCCGCCTTGTTGCTCATGATTTCCACCATAGCAGAAAAAGCGGGATCCATATCAACGAAAGCGTGAGCGTGCCCTTTACCGCCTGGTAAGCGACCCAGTACCAGAACAGACGCTTCTTGTTGGCGTTGAGATAGGAAATTCCTGATCTGACACGGGACAGCACAGCCATGGGTTCCAGTTAAAGTCCTGCGCGCTGTCAGGCAATTGTGTCAGTGTGCCGCTTCAGGCCAGCATTTGTGCGGCGCGCGCACCGAAATAGGTGATGATCCCGGCTGCCCCGGCGCGCTTGAACGAGAGCAGCGTTTCCATCATCACCCGGTCACCGTCGATCCAGCCCTTCTCGCTGGCCGCCATGATCTGGGCGTACTCCCCGGAGACCTGGAAGGCCAGTGTCGGGATGGCGAACTCCTGAGAGACCCGCCGGACAATGTCGAGATAGGGCAAGCCCGGCTTGACCATCACCATGTCGGCGCCCTCGGCAATGTCCATGGCCACTTCACGCATCGCCTCGTCGCTGTTGGCGGGATTTTGCTGATAGGTCTTCTTGTCACCGATCAGCGCCGAGGCAGACCCGATTGCATCACGATAGGGGCCGTAAAAGCCGCTGGCATATTTCGCGGCATAAGACAGGATCAGCGTATTGACGAAGCCTTCGATCTCAAGCGCCGCGCGGATGGCCCCGATGCGCCCGTCCATCATGTCAGAAGGTGCGACGACATCGGCGCCCGCTGCCGCCTGCATCACGGCTTGCGCGACCAGCAGTTCCGTCGTGGCGTCATTGAGGACATAGCCGGCCGCATCAATCACCCCGTCATGTCCGTGGGTCGTGAAGGGGTCGAGCGCAACGTCGCAGACAATGCCGACCTCGGGCGCGGCATCTTTCATGGCCTTTATGACCGTGGGAATGAGCCCGTTCGGATTGAGGCCCTCAGAGCCCTGTTCGTCCTTTTTCGCCGGGTCGATATGCGGAAAGATGGCGATGGCCGGGATCGCAAGCTCTCGCGCGCGGCGGGCCGCCTTGGCAGCTTCGCGTATGTTCAGCCGGTCATTGCCGGGCATCGAGGCCACCGGAATGCGCGCATCATCGCCGTCATGGACGATAATCGACCAGATGAGATCGGACGGGCTGAGCACCGTCTCGGCGCTCAGTGAACGGATCCATGGCGCCTGGCGAAGTCGCCGCAGACGCGTGGCAGGGAAGGCCTGGGGATATGCTGTCATGTCTGCCAGTCTTGCCGCGCCGGAGCGCGCTTGTCACCTGCAACCTCAATCTGCTGGCCATTCATGAATGCGCGGTCTAAGGTTTGGCTCGCGCAAGGTGAGGGTGTCAGCGCATGAGTGATATTTTCCTGAGTTACCGACGAAGCGACCAGCCACTTGCGCGCGCGCTTGTGGAGGCGCTGCAGGCGCGCGGCGTCCAGGTCTGGTGGGACCAGAAGATCGAAGGCGGCGAGGACTGGCGCGATGCGATCGTCGAGGGCCTGACGCTTTGCCATACCGTGGTGATCCTGTTTTCAGCGGAGTGCAACGCCTCCAAGCAGTTGAAAAAGGAACTGGCGATTGCCGACACGCTCGACAAGGAAGTGGTTCCGATCCTGATCGAGGACACGCAGCCCAAGGGTCACTATCTCTATGAGCTTGCCGCGCGCAACTGGCTGCAGGCCTATCCCGACCCGATGAGCAAGATCGAGCAGCTGGCTGATCGTCTCGCCCGCGAAACACAGGACAACAGGCCTGCAGCTTCAGCGGACATGGAGCAGGTCTCGGCAGGGCCCGCGCCGCAGACGCCTGCCGCGCCGGGCGCTCCTGTCGCGCCGGTCGAAGTGCCGCCGGCGCAGGAGGCGCCTGTCAGGGCGAAAACCGTCGAAAAGATTGTCGAAAAGGCGAGGGTAGCTGAAAAGGCAAAACGCGACCGGCGCGATTTCCTGCCCTTCAAATGGTATGAACTCGTCATCGCAGCAGCGGTATCGCTGATGGTGCTGGTGCCCGACGAGGCCGGAAACCCGCCCGCCTTTCCCGGCTGGGATGTTGCCTTGGCATTTCTGCTCGTTCTGGCCGTGATTGCCCTCACTGTCTTTCCGGTACGCTACTATTTCCGACGGCGCCGGGTCTGGCGTGCGGTGCGCTATTTCTTCCTGAGCACGCTGACGGTCGGAGGGCTGTTCGGCCTTGTGGTGGGTATGCATCCCGACCTGGCCGACGAGGCGCTTGGCGGTTTGGAGAATATGCTGCTCGGAGTTGTCGGAGGTGTCATGGTGATTGCCTTCTTCTCGCTGATCGCTTTCGGCATCTACGGCATTCTGCATTTCCAGCGCACGCTTCGCAGCTTTCGCAACAATGTCGAAGCAGTATAGGGTGGCCAACCGGGAGGCGTATCAGTGGACTATGACATCTTCCTGAGTTACCGGCGCGCCGATCAGGTTGTCGCTCGCAAGGTCGTCGAGGCGCTCGAGGCTCGCGGTTTGCGTGTCTGGTGGGACCAGAAGATCGAGGGCGGCGAGGACTGGCGCGATGCGATCGTCGACAACCTGACCCGTTCGGCGGTGCTGGTGATCCTGTTCTCCGAGGACTGCAACGACTCCAAGCAGCTGCGCAAGGAACTCGCCATCGCCGACACGATGGACAAGGAGATCGTTCCTGTCCTGATCGAGGACACCCAGCCGAAGGGGCATTTCCTTTACGAACTGGCTTCGCGCAACTGGATCCAGATCCATCCTCATCCAGAGCGCAAGGGCGAGGAGCTTGCCCAGCGTCTGGAAAGCGTGGTGCGAAATGCGACCGGAAAGACCCCGGAACCGCCAGCCGCGGTCACCGCCGCGCCGAGCAGCAAGGCGCGCGCGCAGAAGGCCCGCAAGGCGGTCGACAAGAAGCGAAAGCGCGACACGCGCAAGGCCGGAATGCGCGATACCCTGCCGCTGCGCTGGATCGACATCCCGCTTGTCGGCCTGCTGGCGATGGTGATCACCATGTGGATGGAGCCCAGTCACAACCAGCCCAATGACATGGCGACATGGTTCTCTGTCGGGATCTTCGTGTGCCTTGTCCTTGCGCTCTACTGCGCGATCATTTTTCCTGTGCGCTATTATTTGCGCAAGCGCCGTTTCTGGCGGGCGGTTTCGCGATATTTCCTGTCCAGCGTGCTGCTCTACGCCCTCACATTCGGCATTTATCTCGTCGGGACGGTCATGTTCGAACTGCGCAATTTCGGCGAGCCGTTGGAGTTCGGAACGATCCTCGCCGGTATCTGGATCTTCCTGGGTGTCGTGGCTTTCGTCTTCTATGCCATTCTTGCCGCCCAGAGGGCTGTTCGCAGTTTCCGCAGCAATGTCGAGACGATCTGAGCGCGCTTACAGAAACGGGATCAGCCCGCAATTCTTCCGCATGAAGCAGCGCGCCGAAACATCCATTTTCGACGCCTGGACAGCCTCGATGTCCAGCATCCAGTCGGCAAGCCTGTCGCGTTTTATCTCGCGGAAACCAAGCTTGCGATAGAAGGGGCCATTCCATGGCAGGTCGCGAAAGGTCGAAAGCGTCACCGTCTTCAGGCCGCGCTCCTTTGCGTCTGCAATCACCCGTCTGACCAGCTTTTCGCCAAGTCCCTGGCGGCCATGATCGGGATGAACGGAGACCTGGTCGAGATAAAGTGTATCACCGCGCCCCGATGTGAGCGCGAACCCCACCGCCTCACCGGTCCAGCGATGGCGCATGGCGAGGACCTCGCGCGCCGCAATTGCCGCGTCGAGCGTAGCGGCTGGGACATGTTCGCCAAGCGCGTCTTCACCGATCAGCCCGGTCTCGCGGAACAGCGTATTTGCGGCCCTGTCGATTTCGACAAGCCGGGAAATGTCGGCGCGGTCGGCGCGCGTGATATCGTAAGACCTGTCTGTCTTGTCCATTGACCCCGCCGCCTCCTGTGGCATGTCCAGATGAGGCTTATAAACGGATTCCGGGAGTTTTTGCCAATGACAGGGATGCTGAGCGAAGAACAGATCATGATCCGGGATATGGCGCGGCGCTTTTCCGACGAGCAACTGGCCCCGCATACCGGTAACTGGGATGCTAACGGCATCTTTCCCGTCGAAACCATCCGGGCAAGCGCGCAGCTTGGTTTTGCCGGCATCTATATTGATGAGGCGCATGGCGGTTCGGGGCTCGGGCGGCTCGATGCGGCGCTGATCTTCGAGCAGCTTTCCCATGGCGATGTGTCCACCGCCGCGTTCATCTCGATCCACAATATGGCGAGCTGGATGATCGCGCGTTTCGGCAATGATGACCAGCGCGCCGAATGGCTGCCAGGCCTGACAGGCATGCAGCTGATTGCCAGCTACTGCCTGACCGAGCCAGGCTCAGGATCGGATGCCGCAGCGATGAAGACGCGGGCCGTGGCCGATGGTGATGACTATCTGCTGACCGGGTCGAAACAGTTCATCTCCGGGGCCGGAACCTCCGATGTCTATGTCGTGATGGCGCGCACCAGCGATGATGGCGCCAGGGGCGTGTCGGCCTTCATCCTCGAAAAGGGTATGGAGGGCCTGAGCTTTGGCGCCAATGAGGCCAAGATGGGCTGGAAGAGCCAGCCGACCCGGCAGGTGATGTTTGATGGCGTGCGCGTGCCGGCGCGCAACCGTATCGGAGAAGAGGGCCATGGCTTCCGCTTCGCGATGGCCGGGCTCGATGGCGGGCGGCTCAATATCGCGGCCTGTTCGCTGGGCGGCGCGCAGCTCGCCCTCGACAAGGCGCTGGCCTATGCCAGGGAGCGCGAACAGTTCGGCCAGCCGATTGCTGATTTCCAGGCGATACAGTTCAAGCTTGCAGATATGGAAACCGAGCTGCAAGCGGCCCGTGTCATGCTTTATGAGGCCGCGCGCCGGCTGGATGCGAAGGACCCGGAGGCCACGCGCTGGTGCGCGATGGCCAAGCGTTTCGTCACCGATGCAGGCTTCCGGGTCGCCAATGAGGCGCTGCAGATCCATGGCGGCTATGGTTATCTGTCAGACTATGGCGTGGAGCAGATCGTGCGTGACCTGCGCGTCCACCAGATTCTGGAAGGGACCAATGAGATCATGCGCGTGATCATCAGCCGCGACATGCTGAAGGGGTAAACCGGGCGTGTGCTTGTCGCGACTGGCGCGGTGAGACGTGTTCAGGCCGCAGACCAAAGCCGCAGGAGATTGTGATAACAGCCCGTCAGTGCAACCAGCGCAGGGTGGTTGTCATCATGCTCAGTGCGTAGGTTCTGGATACTGGCATCCATGTCGAACAGGATGCTGCGTCTCGCATCGTCGGCGACATAACTCTGGATCCAGAAGAAGGATGCCAGGCGTTCGCCGCGCCGCACAGGTGTGACCTCGTGCAGGCTGGTGGCGGGGTAGAGGATCATCGAGCCGGCATTCAGCTTGATGGTCTGGCTGCCATAGGTGTCCTCGATGACCAGGTCACCGCCATCATAGTTTTCCGGATCGCCAAGAAACAGGGTGGCAGACAGATCGGTGCGCATGCGCCTGTGGGGATCGCCGGGCCACGGACGCAGGGCATTGTCGACATGGGTCCCGAAACCATGGCCCTCGCGATAGAGATTGAACAGTGGTGGGAAGATATTCCTTGGCAGCGCGGCTGACTGGAAGAGCGGATTTCTGCCCAGCGCATCCATGACAATCTTCGAACACTGGCGCACTTCTTCGCAGGTGTCGGGCAGTTGCAGGTTGTTCTTGACCTTCGCCGACTGGTAGCCTGCCGTGACCCGGCCGTCCGCCCAGGGTGCGGCCGCCAGAATGCGCTGGACCT
>CAYXQV010000103.1:0-4764 GCA_964467505.1 uncultured Hyphomonadaceae bacterium
GCACTGTGCGCGGCATAATACATCTCCGGCGCCGAGGCGCAGCTTGTCAGCATGGCGATCGTATCAGTATCGGTCAGGTTGAAACCGATAATGAAGAGGTCGATGTCATTGGCCTTGATCTCATCACAAGCCGCCAGCGTGCGCGCATCAGCCGGGGCGCCGTCTTTCACGTTGGGCCAGCCACCTGAATCTGCTGACCTTGTATTGGCGCCATCCGACATCAGGACGATGACGCGGCGTCCTCCCTGATTGGTGAAATCGGCGTCGGCCAGTGCCTCATCGAACGGAATGCCCGGCGACAGCGTGCGCAATCCCCATGACAGGCCCGGCGCGATATAAGTCCAGTCCGTCGCCGCAAGGCCGTCAATCGCCCCGTCGAGCACACTTTGGCTGTTGGTCAGCGGCTGGATCGGCGCCGGGCACCACCATGACGGCACAGTCTCAGACATCGCGCCTTTCATATCAATGTCCCATCGTGTGTCCTCCACATCATAGGGCGGCGTGCGCGAGTTCACGCAGCCATTGAATGTGTAATCTGCCGATTTCGTCGTACAGGTTTGTTCTAGCATGTCCCAGTCCGGGCACTGCCAGCGCTGACATGTTCCGGAATGTTCCACATCGGTGTCACTATCGGTCCAGGTGCAGGTATAGTCTTCTTCATAGCAGCCGGCCGCAAGATATTGCGCTTCGGTCGATGAGCAGCTTTCCCAGGTGCTGGTATAATCGTCCGGAACGTCCATCCAGCTCGCATTGCGGTTGTGAATGCCGACATTCACATGATGGCTGAACGGGACGATAGAGATGCGGATATCGGAATTGGCCGGGTCGAGAACGTCTGCGACAAACGCCTTTGCGGCCACCCGGAGATCCTCGAGTGGCTGGCCCTCCATCGAGCGTGAAACATCCAGCACGAGTGCAGCTTCGAGAACGCCCGGCGGTCCCGCTTCCGCGCGTGCAACTGCTTTCAGCCCCATGTCGGAAAAGCCCATCACGCCCATGAAGGCGGTTGACATCCGACCGGACACGTCAATCACGACAGTGCCTCCCTCGGGAAAGGTGACCAGCGGTTCCTCAAGCGAGACATGTCCGCCGGCAGAGAAATTATCGGCGAGAAACTGTTTTGCGAATGCTGTTCGCTCTGCTTCGCTCATGTCGGGATCGCCAAGCGTGCGTATCGTGGCGAGAACAGCCATATCGACCGCTTCCTGCAGTTCGGCCTGCGCGGAATCCTGACGCGAGGCATCTGTTGCGAAACCGATCATTGCAATGATCGGAAACAACAGGA
Organism: uncultured Hyphomonadaceae bacterium; assembly: GCA_964467505.1. GTDB lineage: Bacteria > Pseudomonadota > Alphaproteobacteria > Caulobacterales > Hyphomonadaceae > UBA5336. Next base: position 1,286 of record CAYXQV010000103.1, read on the forward strand.
GTGCGAAATAAATCGCGACATTTCCTTGTTGGTTTTCCAGAATGCGCTTGATCACGCCACCACCTCTGTTTTTACGAGTTCAAATAACGCGATGGGTGTAAAAATATCCTCAAGCAGAGACAGAAAACTCGCGGTTTTCGCCCTTCGACCCTGCATGTGTGACGGTTTAGCCTTGCTAAACAGGTGATTTGTCGCCTTGCAGGCGCGTGGATGAGCGCGCATGTGATGGCGTGTTGAAAACGGGAAGACCGAACGATGAGTGAGACCGCCCCAGCGGCTGCCAGGCCGACACCGAATCCGAATGCACCGACCGAAGAAACCGTTCTGTCGGTCAGGCACTATACTGAAAAGCTGTTCAGCTTCAGGATGACCCGACCGATGAGCTTTCGTTTCCGCTCGGGCGAGTTCGTCATGATCGGACTTGCGCGCGAGGGCGGAAAACCACTCCTGCGGGCCTATTCGGTGGCCTCGCCGGCCTGGGACGAGGAGCTGGAATTCTTCTCGATCAAGGTGCCTGACGGCCCGCTCACCTCCCGGCTCCAGAAGATCGTGCCGGGTGACCAGATCCTGCTGGCACGCAAGCCGACAGGCACGCTGGTGCTCGATGCGCTGACGCCGGCGAAACGCCTCTGGCTGTTTTCCACCGGGACCGGTTTTGCCCCCTTCGCCAGCCTGATCCGCGATCCTGATACTTATGCGAAATTTGACGAGGTGATCGTCACCCATACCTGCCGCCAGGAAGCTGAACTCGCCTACGGTTTCGAGACCGTCGCGGCGGCCAGGGTCGATCCGCTGGTCGGCGAGGAGGCGAGCGCCCAGCTTGTCCATTTCGCCAGCTGCACGCAGGAGCCGGACTATCCGCTCAAGGGGCGGATCACCGACCTGATCGAAAACGGTGGCCTGTTTTCGGCGCTCGACTGCGCACCGCTCGATCGGGAAACCGACCGCGCGATGATCTGCGGCTCGATGGCGATGATCCAGGACACCAAGGCCCTGCTTGAGGCGCGCGGGTTCAAGGAAGGCTCAAATGCGGCGCCATCAGATTTCGTGATCGAGAAGGCCTTTGCCGGCTGACTTTGTGGCGCGTTGACTTCAGGCCTGTGCGGGTCGACCCTTTGATGAAAACCGGGCCGAACATGGCCCCGCCGAAGGGAGAACATCGCCATGGCCCATCACAATCCGCGCGCAGACTTGCAGACCCATGAGGTCTTCAACCAGCCCACGCCTTTCGAGGATGTAAACCTCTTTACTGCGGATGCAGCCCTGCAAGGGGCTGTCAGCGCGGCCGGTGGCAACACGCATGTTGAGCGACTGGCCGAATTCGGGGCGAGATGCGGCGCGGCGCAGACGGTTGAATGGTCTCGCCAGGCCAATGAAAATCCGCCGAAGCTGAAATCCTTCGACCGCTATGGCCACCGGCTTGATGAGGTCGAGTTCCATCCGGCCTATCACCAGCTCATGTCGCTGGGTCTTGACCACGGCACATCGGGGGCACCCTGGAGCGTCGGCGAGGCCGGCCATGTCCTGCATGGCGCGATGATGATCGCGTTGAGCCAGGCTGACGCCGGTGTGACCTGCCCGATGTCGATGACCTATGCCTGCTATCGCCCGCTCGGCGCGGATGAGGAGATTGCTGCGCAGTGGCGCCCGCGCGTCACCGCACAATCCTATGACGGGCGCTTCATACCGGCTGGCGAGAAGACCGGCGTGACCATTGGCATGGCGATGACGGAGAAACAGGGCGGCTCGGATGTGCGCGCGAACTCGACACGTGCGCAAGCGGACGGCGATGGCGGATGGCTGCTGACGGGCCATAAATGGTTCTGCTCCGCGCCGATGTCGGACGCGTTCCTGACGCTCGCCTACACCGATGAGGGGATGGCCTGTTTCCTTGTCCCGCGCTGGCGCCCGGACGCCTCGCGCAACGCCATCCATGTCATGCGGCTGAAGGACAAGCTGGGCGACAAGTCCAATGCCTCATCGGAGATCGAGTATCACGGTGCCTGGGCGCAGAAACTCGGCGAGGAAGGGCGCGGGGTGCGCACCATCATCGATATGGTCCAGCACACGCGCTATGATTGTGTCCTCGGTTCGGCTGGCGGCATGCGCGCCGCACTTGTCCAGGCGCTCTGGCACACCTCGCAGCGCCGGGCCTTCCAGAAAACCCTGATCGACCAGCCGGCCATGAAGGCGGTGCTCGCCGATCTCGTCCTGGAAAGCGAGGCGGCGACCGCGATTGCCCTGCGCATCGGCGAGGGTCTCGACAAGGCCGCCGGCGATCCGGGCCAGGCCGCGTTTACCCGGCTGGCCACGCCGGCGGCGAAATACTGGGTCTGCAAGCGCCAGCCCGGCATGGTCTATGAGGCACTCGAATGCCTTGGCGGGGCAGGCTATGTCGAGGAAGGCCCGATGCCCAGGCTCTTCCGCCAGTCGCCGCTGAATGCCATCTGGGAAGGCTCGGGCAATGTCATCGCGCTCGACATCCTGCGTGCACTGGGACGCGAACCGGAAAGTCTCGAAGCTGTCATGGCCGAACTGAAGACGCCGGCGGGTGCCCATCCTGCCTATGACGGGCATATTGCGCGCCTGACCGGCTATCTTGAGCCCGGCGAGCTTCATGAAGGCCGCGCGCGCGGTTTCGCACAAGACCTTGCGCTCGGCTTGCAGGCGGCGGCGCTCTATCGCTTCGCGCCCGATTTCGTGTTCGAGGGATTCTGCCTGCAGCGCCTTGGCGCAGAGGGCAGGGGGCTGGCCTATGGCGACATTGTCAATGGTGTTGCACAGGAAAAACTGGTCAGCCGGGCAATGCCGGCGGTCTGATTTTGCGCGCTGTGTCGCCGTGCCCTGTAGGCAGCCGCGCTGGCGGTCGCTATATGCCTGCCCATGACGACTTACACATCCGATCCCCGCCGGCACAGCGCCGAAACTGCCGAGACCATGGCCGATGTGCGCTACGAGATCGACCGGCTTGATCGGTTGCTCGTCGCAATCATCAAGGAGCGCCAGTCCTTCATGGATGCCGCTGCCCGCATCAAGGGTGAGCGCGGCGCTGTGCATGACCGTGCACGCATCGAGGATGTCATCGCCAAGGTCAAGGCGTGCGCCGTTGAAGCGGGCCTTTCACCGGCGATTGCCGAACCGGTCTGGCGGACCATGATCGAGCGCTGCATCGCCTATGAATTCGAGGCGTTCGACGCATTGAACCCGGCTGACCCGGCAAGCTCGTGAGCGGCCCTGGCGGCAGCCTCCAGCGCAAGGTTGAGCTGTTCGCGAACATCAGCCAGCATCAGGCCAGCCTGCGCCTTTGATACCGCACCCGAACGCCCGAGCGTTTCGGCCTGCGCACAGCTCGCTGCCAGTCTCCGGGCGCCGATACCAAGTGCGGCGCCTTTCAATGTGTGCGCCGCATCCGCCCACGTCTCGGCAGGCTGCGAGGCACGCAGCATCCGCCCCCAGATCTCCGCCTGGTGCTGGAACAG
>CAYXQV010000103.1:4864-8615 GCA_964467505.1 uncultured Hyphomonadaceae bacterium
ATGACCTGTAATCCATGGGAGGAACACATGGCCGAAGAGATTTCCACCATGCCCGCATCGGACAAGAATCGCTACCGGAACGCCCCGCGCAAGCCTGACTGGACAATCAACCAGGACTGGCAGAGCTATACGCGCGAGGAGCATGATCGCTGGGACCGGCTGTTCCGGCGCCAGGCCGACGTGCTTCCCGGCCGCGCCTGCAAGGCTTTTCTCAAGGCGCGCGACCGGCTGGAGCTTTCCCCGTCGGGCATTCCCGACATGGAGAAACTGTCTGACCGGCTGGAGAAGATCACTGGTTGGCGCGTGGTGCCGGTCAGCGATCTCGTGCCGGACGAGATATTCTTCGACCATCTGGCCAATAAGCGTTTCCCGGCCGGCGCCTTCATCCGGCCCGAGAGCGAGTTTGATTATCTTCAGGAACCGGACGTTTTCCACGACGTGTTCGGCCATGTGCCGCTGCTCGCCGATCCGCTCTTCTCCGATTTCATGCAGGCCTATGGGCAGGGTGGTCAGCGTGCGCTGGGCCGGGGTCAGCTGACCAATCTCGCCCGGCTTTACTGGTACACGGTCGAATTCGGCCTTGTCCGCGAGGCCGGCAAATTGCGGCTCTTCGGCGCCGGGATCATGTCCAGCCCGCATGAAAGCGTCTTCGCGCTCGAAAGTGCCTCGCCCCACCGCGTGGGATTTGATCTGGTGCGCGCAATGCGGACCAATTACATCATAGACGATTTTCAGCAGACCTATTTCGTCATCGACAGTTTCGAGAGCCTGTTGGAGACCTGTTACCGCGATTTCGAAGGCGTCTATGATCGTCTGCTCGATGCGCGCGATATCGAGCCGCACGAACTGGTTGAAAATGACACCGTGATCTCTACCGGGACGCTCGACTATTTCCGCGACAAGGGACGCATCTGAGAGGGCACAGCCCGCCAGCCCTATCGCAAGACGTCCGGCAAGACGTTCACATCGGCCATTTCATGCTGGATGATGACGAGTGCATCCAGTTCCGCAGCGCGTTTTTCGAACGCTTCCATACTGGCACGCGTCAGCGCGCCGGGATCACCTGAAGCGCCCTCCACATCGGCATTGAAGCGCGGGATGGTCTTGCCAGCTCGGCTCTCGCTGCGGTGCCAGAGGTCTCCGGTCAGAAGGACCGGACCGATAACCTCAAGCGTCACTTGCAGGGCCGTGTGTCCGGGCGTGTGGCCGGGCGTCTCGAAGATGACCACGGACCCATCGCCGAACACGTCATGTTCGCCGGTGAACACTTCGCGTTCGAAGCGCTCGAAAGCTGCAAACTGGCTGCCGGTTTCGCCTTCTGTCTCTGGCGTTGCCGGGGGAAACATCAATTCGTATTCCGCTTCATGGACCAGCCATTTCGCGTCGGCGATCTGGTCGACCTGGCCGATATGGTCAAAATGGCTGTGAGAGATTGCGACGAGATCAATTTCGTCCAGCGCAATGCCACGGTCTTCGAGTTGACGCGTGAGGGTTGTTTCCATCGAAACGGTGAACACACCCTGTGCCTGTTCGCCCCCACCCGCCAGAACACCCGGCAGGCCGAGATCCCAGATCAGGTCACCTTCGGGATGGCGGACCAGCCAGCACGAATTGGCGAATGTGTCGCTTTGACCGGCAAAGGAGCCGTCAGTGGCAAAAATGTCGAGATCGCTGACCTCGATCTTGCCGCAGTCCAGCCGGTGAAGCTCGATCTGGTCGACTTCGGTGCGCGCTGCCTGCGGACCGGCGGCCGGCGGCGGGGGCGTGTTGCTGGCTGTGTCATCGCCAGCAGGGGCGTGCTCCTGTCCGCATGCCGCCAGCAGCAGTGCGGCTGCGCCAAGCGCGATCCCAAAACGCATCCAGCCTCTCCCTTGTGAGAATTAATCAGGCTCTCGACTTTCAATAGAGCACATTCCGGTCAGTCGGCAAACAGCTCAAGACGCTTTGTGTCGGTGTCGATCCGGCGGTAAAAGCAGCTCTTGCGATGTGTATGGCAGGCTGCACCGGTCTGGACGACCTGCAGCACGACCGCGTCCTGGTCGCAGTCAATGCGGATTTCACGCACCTTCTGGAAATGGCCTGAGCTTTCGCCCTTCACCCAGAGCCTGGCGCGCGAGCGCGAATAATAGGTGGCCTGGCCGGTCTCGATTGTCTGGCGCAGCGCTTCGTCATTCATCCAGGCGAGCATCAGCACGTCGCCGGTCTGGGCATCCTGGGCGATCGCCGCGATCAGGCCGTCGCCATTGAAGCGGGGGCGCAACTGGTCGGTTTCGTCCTGCCGGGCGTGATCAGTGTGAGGTGGCTGGAAGGTCGGGCTCATGGTTTCCTGGTCATCCCTTCAACATTTCGAGAGTTTGGCGAGGCGGTCATTGATTTCTACAATATTGAGTTAACTTAATAAATGTTTCCGTAATTTAATATTGTGTGATTTATCGGACACATCTTTCCGGCGTCGTGTATTCGCCACTCTCAGGACAGATTTCGGACATGATTCAGATGCCTGTGTCGGCGCACCCGGAACACGGGTTGAGACACATCATGATCAGAAGGCTGAAAATATGAAACTTGCAATCGCATCCCTCGTCGCGCTCGCCATGGCCGCACCTGGCAATGCCCAGGAATCCGGCTTCTACGGCACGGCGGGCTACTCCCAGATTTCGACCGACGATGTTGATCTCGGCGCCATAACACTGCGTGGCGGCTGGAATTTCAACCAGTATTTCGGCGCCGAAGCAGAAGGATCGTTCGGCGTGGTCAGTGACGATTTCACGGTTGCCGACACGCAGGTCGACATTGACCTGAACCACGCCATTGGTGCGTTCGCCACAGCCGGCGTACCGCTTGCCGAGCGGGGCCGGGTATTTGCCCGGGTCGGCTATGCGAATGTCGATATTGAAGGTTCGTCTGGCGGCGTCTCCGTGTCCGAAGATGACAGTGACATTGCCTATGGAATTGGCGGCGAATATCTGTTCGACGATTTCAACGGCGTGCGCGTCGGCTACACCGCCTATGATTTCGACGAGACGATCGACGTCTTCGAAATCTCCTATCTGCGCCGTTTCTAAGGCCGCGCCGGATTGAAGACCGCCTGGCGGGTCGGCAGGGGACGCTTGTCGCGCCTGCCTGCCTCGCCGGGCGGTTTTTTGTTAGCGATGGGGGCGCGCGCGGTCTTAATTGCGGGTTGCGTGCAACAGGCGTTCAAGGTTCCCGTCGCCGCCAGGCACCGGGCTTGGCGTCCAGGCGCGCACCGGCCAGCCCTCGCCCGCCAGCCAGCGTGCAAGCGCCTCGGCGGCCTCATCCACGGGGGCATTGGCGCGCACGCGGCCGCCCTTGCCGATATGGATGCGGCCAACCTCGAACTGGGGTTTGAAAAGCGCGACGAGGTCTGCCGGGCGCGCGGCCAGCGAAAGCGGGCGGCCAAGCAATTTGGCAAGCGAAATGAAGCTGGCATCAGCCACGAGCAGGTCAGGCACTGATGGCAGGTGCTCAGCGGTCAACTCGCGCGCGTCGGTCGCCTCGTGAAGCGTGACGCGCGGGTCATCGCGAAGGCTGGGATGGAACTGTTCGCGCCCGACATCGACCGCGATCACATGCGCCGCACCGGCCTTCAGAAGGACATCGCTGAAGCCGCCGGTCGATGAGCCGATATCAAGACAGGTGCGTCCTGCGGCCTCAATTTCGAATGTGGCGAGGGCATGGCTGAGTTTCAGACCTCCGGCACGTAGCCGGCGGGGGGCCGCGCCGCGCGGCG
>CAYXQV010000104.1:0-8460 GCA_964467505.1 uncultured Hyphomonadaceae bacterium
GCGGGCGAAAGCGCAGCCACACCCCCTCAGCCCGATCTGCAGCTTGCCGGTGAGGATATGCCACCCGCGATCGATCCGGTGCGCCCGGACGGTCTTTCCGCGCGCCCGAAGGATGGCGGTGACGACCTGACCCGCATCGAGGGTGTCGGCCCGCGCATTCAGGAAGTGCTCAACAGTTTCGGCATCTGGCATTTCGAGCAGATTGCCGGCTGGGATGCGGCGAATGCCAGCTGGATCGATCAGGAATTGAATTTTTCGGGCCGTGTGGCGCGCCAGGACTGGGTCGGCCAGGCGAAAAAGCTGCGGGCTGATGCAGGTTGAAGGCTGATTGCGCGTTCAGGCAGGGTTCAAGTGTTTGATGCGAAAACAGGCTTGAGTTAAGATCGGATGAATGTCGTCTTGGCAGCAGCGCGGTGCGGTTGAAAATACGGCGAGGAGATCGAGCAAATGATGGAACGGATCAAGTTTGACGGCGCCGTGCTCAAGGACGCACCCGAGGTGCGGCTGTCGCGGCGCGGCATTATCATGGGGATGGCTGCGGGCACGGTTTTCCCGATCATCTCCAGCTGTACGACCAATCCCTATACTGGCGAGCAGGAACTGGCTTTCATGGGTGAGCAGCAGATCGCCGCCATGGCTGCGACGGCTTGGGGCGACATGAAAGCCCAGACGCCCCAGACCTCCGATCCCAACCTGCGCAATTCGGTGATGCGGACCTGGAGCCGTGTCGAGCAGGCCACGCCCAAGGCCGGCGAGCAGTGGGATGTCGCGGTTTTCGACACTGACGATGTCAACGCCTTCGTGATGCCGGGCAACCGGGTGGGCGTCTATCGTGGCATGGTCGATCTTGCCGAGAATGATGACCAACTCTCTGCGGTGCTTGGCCATGAGGTGGGCCATGCCGTCTATCGTCATGCCAATCGCCGCATGTCGCGCGCGATGCTTGCACAGGGGGCGCTTGTCGCCGGGCAGGTTGCTGTCGCATCATCGGAAGAACTCCAGCAATACGGACAGATGATCGGTGCGCTCGGCGGTGCGGCGATGCAGTTCGGTGTGATCCTGCCCTATAGCCGCCAGAGCGAGCTTGAGGCCGACAAGGCCGGCGTCGATTACATGCACAAGGCTGGTTATGACGTGGGTCAGTCGGTGCGCCTCTGGGAACTCATGGACCAGAAAAGTTCGGGCCAGCGCCCGCCGGAATTCATGTCGACACACCCTGACCCGGCGCGCCGTGCCCAGGAACTCCGCCAGTACATCAACGCACGCGGTTATGCACTGATCTAGCAGGCTGCTTGAAAAACCTATCTTCAGGCTTTCGTCATCTGTTTCAAGACAGTCCTTCCTGTCCCGACCGCCCCGGACCTGATCCGGGGTCTCTCGCGTGCGGGCCGGAAACAGGTAGATCCCGGGTCAAGCCCGGGACAGTCGGATGTCGGGGGCGTTTCGGAAACAGTCCCTTTCCGTTTTTCAGCAGCCTGTGAAAGCGCGACATCAGCCCCGGCGTGTGAAAACCAGCACCAGCGCCAGCGGCACCAGCACGGCAGACCAGGCAACCTCGTCCAGCCAAAGCGAACGGTCTGCACCCGCCGCGATCAACAGGCCTGCAAGCGCCGCGAACCCCAATGCGCCTGCAAGGCCCAACCACGCGCCGCCGGGACGCGCGCCAAGCGCCAGCAGGCCGCCGAGCAGTGCCAGCGCTGTGCTGGCCACCCTGACAACGCCACTTGGCGGCTCGAAAAGTGCGCTCGACAGGGACCCGCCACGCGCCATGAAAACTTCGATGGCGTGAACGCCCTGCCACAGGAGCCAGCCCGCCACCAGCGCCAGCCCCAATCCTGCCAGCCTTCGGATCATGCCAGCCCTCCTTCAATATCGCGGATGATTGCAGCGCGTTTCCGCTGCTTTGGCAAGACAGGCTGCGAATTCAGTGTCCGCGCCGACGCTGGGTCATCTTGCGACCTTCGCGGGCAAAGGCGGCCCGGTTGCGCGCTGCGGCATTCGGGAAGGCCCCGCGCGGATAAAGGGGCGCCTGTCGGGTCCGGGCGCATGGCGCGGTGTCGCTTTGCGGTGAACTGGCCACGCCCGCTGACAGTGCCGCCGGCTGACGCTTGCGCGCGCGCAGGCGCAGGTCCCAGACAGCGACCGCCAGCAGGAGCGCGATCAGTGCAAGCCCGGCGACCGCGCCTTCCCCCGCACTCGGATCACGCCACCAGCCCCTCTCGAAGTCGACAAGGAAGACAGATGGAAAACCCGCAGTGCAGCCAAGCAGGTACCAGGCTACGCCGCCCTTGCGCCGCTGCGCAATCATGACCGAAGCAGCGTAGAGACACAGCGCTGACAGGAAATAAGGCGCGCCATAGATAATGCCGATCTCGCGCCAGTTGATCCCGTCAAGCGTGGCGCTTGGCGTTCCCTCAGCCATGAAGCTGACCAGCATGATGATGGAGGGCCAGCGGATCGCTGCCATGGCCGCAAAGGCAAAGCCTACGGCCATCAGCGATACGAGTATGGCAACGAGCTTGCGCGACATGGGTGCCAGATTAACCCTGTCTGCATTGCCCGTGCATGAACGACATGCACTCAGTTTGACCCAATTGCCGCCGCAAGGACGTAACCGACCAGAGCCAGGCGCTCAGCCCGCCGCCGTTTTCACCAGCCGGAACTCGATCTTCTTCAGTTCCCTGAGCGTTGCGAGATGGTTCATGCGCATCCAGAACCAGATCTTGACCAGGCCAACGCTGATCCAGCTGGCTATCGCACCGGCGAGCCAGAGTAATCCTTCGCGCGACTCCGCCGCGCCGGTCAGCTTGTAGAAGCAGAAGATCGAAAAGGCGAAGAAGGCAAGACTGAGGATCCAGGCAAACACCGTCCAGCCTCCCTGGGGGCCATTGAACGTGTCACCGATCTGGTCAAACAGGCCGCGTTTGTCTTCGAGATCCTTCAGGAAGGCCTCGTCCTCGGCCGTCAGGCCATCTCGCATGCGCAGGTCATAATCACTCATCATCTTGTCCTTTCAGGTCAGCCCGGAGCTTTTGGCGGGCATGGAACAGGCGCGACTTGGCAGTGCCCTCAGGCACGCCAGTCGCGCGGGCGATTTCGGCAAGGGTCAGGCCCTCCCCGAAAAAGAGAATGGCGGTTGTGCGGTGTTCAAGGCTCAGCCGCGAGAGCGCGCCGGATATGGCTGCGGCGTCTTCACCGCGCGGCGAAATGGCAGGCTCGCGAACAGTTTCCAGACCCACTTCCCGCGCACGCATGGCCTGGTTGCGGCGGATCGTGTCGCGGCACTTGTTGTGGAGGATGCCGAAGGCCCACGCCGGAAACGCCGCCGGATCTTCCAGCCGCCGCCAGCCCTTGCAGATACCGGCCCAGGCCTCCTGCACGGCATCGCGCGCGAGCTCTGCATCGCCAAGCATCCGGCGCGCCGTGCGCAGCAGTCTTGGCGTCCAGCGCCGGGCAAGGCGTTCGCCAGCCCGCCTGTCGCCCGCCCGGGCAAGCCGGACCAGCAGCTCGTCATAAACCCGCGATGTTTCGTCCTGCGCCAAGCTGCACTCTCCTGCCCTCAGGAGATCAGTCGCGCCGCAACATGAAAAGGTTCATTTGCAGGATAAAAAAAGAGCCGGCCTGAACAGACAGGCCGGCTCTCTTGCGCAACGGGTTCAGTTTGGCCGCGCTCACACGTCCAGCAGCATGCGCTCGGGATCTTCCAGAGCTTCCTTGACCCGCACAAGGAAGGTCACGGCATCCTTGCCGTCGACGATGCGGTGGTCATAGGACAGCGCCAGGTACATCATCGGGCGGATCACCACTTCGCCATTGACGGCGACAGGGCGCTGCTCGATGCGGTGCATGCCGAGCACGCCCGACTGCGGCGGGTTGATGATCGGCGTCGACATCAGCGAGCCATAGACGCCGCCATTGGTGATGGTGAATGTGCCACCCTGCAGATTGTCGAGAGACAGTTTCCCATCGCGTGCCTTGCGGCCAAGCTCACCGATACCGGCTTCCACTTCGGCGATGGATTTCACGTCGCAGTCGCGCACCACGGGCACGACGAGGCCGCGATCGGTACCGACTGCAATGCCGAGATCATAGTAATTCTTGTAGATGATGTCGGTGCCATCGATCTCGGCGTTGACCGCCGGGATTTCTTTCAGCGCATTGACGCAGGCCTTCACGAAAAAGCCCATGAAGCCAAGCTTGGTGCCGTGGCGTTTTTCGAAGGGCTCCTTGTAGCGCTTGCGCATATCCATGACCGCCGACATGTCCACGTCATTGAATGTCGTCAGCATGGCTGCGGTGTCCTGGGCCTCCTTCAGGCGCCGGGCAATGGTCTGGCGCAGGCGCGTCATCTTCACACGCTCTTCGCGTGGTCCGACATCGCGCGGCTCGCGGGCCTGCGTGGCGGTCAAGCTGGAAGCAGATCCCGAGGTTCCGCCCTTTTCGATGAAGTCCAGCGCATCGCCCTTGGTCACGCGTGCGCCCTTGCCGGAACCGGGAATGGCTTGTGGGTCGATATCGGCCTCGGTCGTGACGCGGCGCACCGCCGGCGACACCGGGCGATCGCCTGAGGTTGCAACGCTTGCAGGCGCCTGAGATGCTTCGCGCGAACCTGTCGAAGCTGGCTGGCTGGCTGGCGCGCCAGCACTTGCGCCGTCCCCCGAACTGATCCGGGCGATCACCGAACCGGGTTCGACCGTATCGCCTTCGGAAACCAGCCATTCAGCAATCGTGCCATCGGCTGGCGCGGGAACATCCACCGCGACCTTGTCGGTCTCGATCTCGGCAATGGCCTCATCGCGCGAGACCTTGTCACCGACCTGGCGCGCAAAGCTGGCAATCGTGCCTTCGGTGACACTTTCGCCCATTGTCGGTACGACCACATCCACGCTCTTGCCGCCACCTGAAGATGCAGGCTCGCTATCGCTGCGTTCGGGCGCAGGTGCGCCAGCAGCTTGCTGACCGCCATCAGGCGATTTTGCGGCGCTGCCCGCGCCGATCCGGCCAAGCAGGGCGCCGATCTCGACCGTGTCGCCCTCTTTTGCCACGATTTCCGACAATGTGCCATCTTCCGGAGCGGGCACTTCGACCGACACCTTGTCGGTTTCCAGTTCCACCAGGACCTCGTCCCTGGCCACCGCGTCGCCGGCATTCTTCAGCCATTGGCCCACTGTCGCCTCTGTAACGCTTTCGCCAAGTGTCGGCACCGTGATATCGGTCATCATGTCTCTCGTCGCTGAAGTGAATGTCGGTGAATGGCGCCTTATGCCCCGATGACGCTGTCTGCAACCGGCGTGTCGCCGAGTGCGGCGCCGATCAGGCTATCGCGCTCCTCGACATGTTTGGACATAAGACCCGTGGCAGTGGCGGCCGAGGGCGAGCGGCCTGCATATTTCGGTCGCGGCGCTTTCACACCGACCTGCTTGGCACACCATTCGATCTCGTCGCGGATAAACGACCATCCGCCCATGTTTCGCGGTTCTTCCTGGCACCAGACCATCTCAGCCTGCGGGAACCGCTTCAGCTCCTGCATCAGGGACTTGCGCGGCACGGGATAGAATTGCTCGACCCGCATGAGGTAGACGTCGCCCGCCCCTTTTTCCTCGCGTGCCTCGAACAGGTCATAATAGACCTTGCCCGAACAAAGCACCACGCGCCGGATATCCTTGTCCTCGACAAGCCTGACCTTGCCCTCGCGTCCCGGTGTTTCCGCGTCGTCCCACAAGACGCGATGGAAACTGTCTTCGGGACTCAGATCCTCAAGCGCCGACACGGCAAGCTTGTGACGCAGCAGTGATTTCGGCGTCATGATGATCAGCGGCTTGCGGAACTCGCGATGGATCTGGCGGCGCAAGGCATGGAAATAGTTCGACGGTGTCGTCAGGTTGCAGACCTGCATATTGTCTTCCGCCGCCATCTGCAGGAAGCGTTCGAGCCGCGCCGAAGAATGCTCTGGCCCCTGGCCTTCATAACCATGCGGCAGCAGGCAGACCAGACCGGACATGCGCAACCATTTGCGTTCGGCCGAGGAGATGAACTGGTCGAAATAGACCTGTGCGCCGTTCGAGAAATCTCCAAACTGCGCTTCCCAGAGGGTGAGCGTATTGGGGTCAGCCAGCGAATAACCGTATTCGAAGCCGACAACCGCCTCTTCGGAAAGAAGGCTGTCGATGACCTCGAAAGCGGCCTGCTTGCCGCCGAGATTGTTCAGCGGGGTATAGCGCTCTGCCGTGTTCTGGTCGACGAGGTGACTGTGGCGCTGGACAAATGTGCCGCGCGCAGAGTCCTGCCCGGACAGGCGCACCGGATACCCCTCGTCGAGCAGTGTTGCGAAAGCCAGGTGCTCGGCGGTGCCCCAGTCGATATTTGCGCCATCCGAGATTGCCTGCCGGCGGCGCTCGATGACCCGGCCGACGGTCTTGTGCACGTTGAACTCATCGGGGATATGGGTCATCGCCTTGCCGAGTGTGCGCAGCCGCTCAACCGAGACACCGGTCATGCCGCGCCGGTCGTCATCGTCGGGAAGGCGGAAGCCCTTCCATTCGCCATCCAGCCAGTCGGCCTTTTGTGGCTCCAGTTTCTTGCCGGCATCAAAGGCCCGGTCGAGATAGTCCTGAAAATCACTGACCTGCTTTTCGACTTCCTCAGCCGTCACCAGCCCCTCTTCCACCAGCCGTGCGGCGTAGATTTCCCGCGCTGAGGGTTGCTGCGCGATCTGCGCATACATGCCCGGCTGCGTCATTGTCGGGTCATCGCCTTCATTGTGACCGTAGCGGCGATAGCAGAACATGTCGATGACCACGTCCTTGCCGAATTTCTGGCGGTACTCGGTGGCGATCTTGGCCGCATATGTCACCGCTTCGGGATCGTCGCCATTCACGTGGAAGATCGGCGCCTGAACCATCAGCGCCACATCCGAGGGATAGGGCGAGGAGCGCGAAAACATCGGGCTGGTGGTAAAGCCGATCTGGTTGTTGATGATGAAATGGATCGTGCCGCCGGTACGGTAGCCCGCCAGTTCCGACAGCGCGAAGCACTCGGCGACCACACCCTGGCCGGCAAAGGCCGCATCCCCGTGCAGGAGAAGCGGCATGACCTTGCCGCGGTCCAGCGATCCGCTGTCGCGCTGTTCCATGGACTGCTTGGAGCGCACCCGCCCGAGCACAACCGGGTTGACCGCCTCAAGGTGTGAGGGGTTGGCATTCATCGTCAGGTGGACGCTGTTGCCGTCGAATTCGCGGTCTGACGAGGCGCCGAGATGGTATTTCACGTCGCCGGAGCCGAACTCCTCGGCGCCCTGCGTCGAGCCGCCCTGGAATTCGTGAAAGATTTTCTCGTAAGACTTGCCCATCACGGCGGCCAGCATGTTCAGCCGGCCACGATGGGGCATGCCGACAACGATTTCGTCCACCCCGAGCGCACCGCCGCGCTTTATGATCTGCTCAAGTGCGGGCACCGCTGCTTCACCGCCATCAAGGCCAAACCGCTTGGTGCCGGGGTAGCGCTTGTGCAGGAACCGCTCGAAGGCCTCGGCCTCTATCAGTTTCGACAGGATCGCCTTCTTGCCATTTCTTGTGAACGCGACGCCCTTGTCGGGCCCTTCGATCCGCTCCTGCAGCCAGCCCTTCTCTTCAGGGTCGGCGATATGCATGAACTGGATGCCGAGGGTCGAACAATAGGTCCGCTGGAGGATGTCCAGCATTTCCGGAATGGTCGCATATTCAAGGCCAAGCACATTGTCCAGGAAGATCGCCCGGTCCATGTCGTGGGGCTCAAACCCATAGGTCGAGGGCTCGAGTTCGGGATGCTGGCCGATCTCCTCAAGACCCAGAGGGTCGAGATTTGCCTTGAGGTGGCCGCGTATGCGGTAGGCGCGGATCATCATCAGCGCGCGGATCGAATCCTTGACCGCCTGCGCGATCTCTTCGGTGCCGGCTGCAGGCGCCTGGTCTTTCAGCTTTTTCTCGATGACCGGCTCGACCACAGCCCAGTTGCCGTCGAACACGGCGGTGGCTTCCGGGTCAGATGCCGGCCACTGTGTTCGCTTCCAGCTTGCGCCCGCTGCATTCCGGGTCGCTGCCTCGCCACTGTCGCCAACCTCTTCGAAAAAGGCCCGCCAGCTGGCCGGAACACTTTCCGGGTCGCGGGCAAAATCCGCCTGCATGGCTTCGACATAGCTCGCATTGCCGCCATAGAGGAAAAGCGTGTCGAGCATTGCCGCGTTGAGTTCACCGCGCTTGCCCGCGAGCGGGCTGCCATCGTCTGCCATCTGCGAACCGTCCTTTCGCGAAGGGCCGGCAAGCCCCCCGAAACAAACCCCTGAAAGGCCCCGACATCGCCGCGCATTGCGAAGCGAATCGCCGAAACCCTGAAAGGGCCGATATAGCGCAAGCCTAGCCCTTTAGAACCTCTACCATGGTCGTGCCGAGACGGGCAGGGCTTGGACTCACCTTGATGCCCGCC
>CAYXQV010000105.1:0-8446 GCA_964467505.1 uncultured Hyphomonadaceae bacterium
TTCAGGTAGTGCGGCGGCGCGCACAAAGTCGAAATCCTCCGGGATCGGCAGGACCGACCCTTCATCAATGGCCACGGCCTCGCCATAGCCGCCGCCGGCAAGAAGCGCGCAGACCCGATCGCCGCTTTTCCAGCGCGTCACCCCCTCGCCGACCTGCGCGACAATGCCCGCGCATTCGAGCCCCATCGTCTGCGGGGCGCCGGGCGGGGGAGGATAGAATCCCTTGCGCTGGATGAGATCGGCCCGGTTGAGCCCGGCTGCGCGGATATCGATGACGATCTCACTGGGCTTCGGCACAGGGCGTGCAATGGTCTCGAAGGCGAGCGGTGTGTCCCGCGTGGTGGCAATCGCCTGCATTGTTTCTGGCATTGGTCTGGGCCGCTCCTTGCATGACAGGCCTGTTCGGCGCTCTATAGGGACATAGTATGACCGACAGCGCAGCCGAATGGAATGGGAGCCAACCGGGATGGACGAGACAGAGCCGCCAGGCAAGAGCGAGATCCCGCTCGACCGGCTTTCGGTGGATGAGCTGGAAGCACGTATCGCAGACCTGCAGTCACAGATCGCGAGCTGCCGTGAGGAGCTGGAAAGAAAGCGCGCGCAGAAGGCGGCCGCCGATGCCTTGTTTGGCGGGGAAGGTTAAAGACCGGGTAAGGGTGGCATGGCACTGGAGGCTGTGGCGCGACCGGGCAGATCGAAATGAGCGAGAGACAGGATATGAGATCAGGCGAAACCGGTGGCGCGAAGCGTGGCCCGCGCGGGGCGTTCACCGACAGTAAGCTGTTCGACAGGGTGTTTGCCGATGGCATGGCGCTGGTCGAGCAGACCGCAGGCTATCTCGACGGGCTCGGCCGGGAGGAAGCCAGGCAGTTGAGTCGCGAGGCCGGGCTGACCTATGCCGCCTGGAGCATGGAGCTGACGACACGCCTGATGCAGGCAGCAAGCTGGCTGGTGATGCAGAAAGCCGTGCGCGATGGCGAAATGCCGCTTGAGGATGCGCTTGAACCGAAATACCGCATGAGCCGCGACGGTCCGGCGCTGGATGTCGAGGCGCAGCGCGGCCGCGGACTGCCTGACGAATTCCTCGAACTGGTGGCGCGCTCCGAAGCGCTGTTCGACCGCATCTGCCGCATCGATGCGTCGCTGTATGGCGAGGACATGACGCACGCCGATGACAGCCCGGTCAACCGGCAGATCGAGCGGCTGAAACGCGCAGCCGAGACCGGCGCCTTCGATCCGCTCTCGGTCTGGCGCAAGGCACGCTGACAGACAGCCGGACCGTCGGCAAATTTCCAGTGTCATGTCTTGCGGTCAGAGGGAAACCATCGTGCCGGCAGGCCTCGCAATGGCACAGGCCGCATGAGGGCGAGGATGGCGGAAATACAATCTGCCGATGACGCCAGTCCGGCAGGCTGCTAAGGCGGATCGCAAGCGCGCCGTTTGGGCGAGTGGGAGGCGGACAATTGACAGACTCGATCTTCGTGGGCGCAGGCGGGCCCGGCCAGGATGAAGCCCAGACCCTGCTTCTCAACCGGGCCAACCGGCATGGCCTGGTGGCAGGCGCAACCGGGACCGGCAAGACGGTCACGCTGCAGATACTTGCGGAGGGTTTCAGCAAGGCGGGTGTCCCGGTCTTCTGCGCCGATGTGAAGGGTGATCTGTCGGGCATTTCACAGGCGGGCGATATCGCCCACAAGCTGCACCCCAAACTCGTCAAGCGGGCCGAAACGATCGGTCTGAAGGACTATAGCTACGCTGCCACGCCGACCGTTTTCTGGGACGTGTTCGGTGAAAAGGGCCACCCGGTGCGCACGACCATCACCGAAATGGGCCCGCTGATGCTTTCGCGACTGATGGACCTGAGCGAGGTTCAGGAAGGCGTCCTGACCATCGCATTCGAATATGCCGACGATCAGGGCCTCCTGCTGCTTGACCTTGAGGACCTGCGCAAACTGCTTGTCCATATGGGCGACAAGGATGTGCGCGACGCCATCACCCGCGAATACGGAAATGTGACAACGGCCTCGCTCGGCGCTGTCCAGCGCAGCCTGCTGATGCTGGATCGCGAAGGTGGCGAGCGCCTCTTTGGCGAACCGGCGCTGAAACTGGCTGACCTCATGCGGCTGACGCGCGACGGCCGCGGGATCGTCAGTGTCCTCGATTCCACGCGCCTGATCAATTCTCCGCGGCTCTATTCGACATTCCTTCTCTGGCTGCTGTCAGAACTGTTCGAGGAGCTTCCCGAGGTTGGCGATCCCGACAAGCCGATATGCGTGTTCTTCTTCGACGAGGCCCACCTGCTGTTTGACGGCGCGCCGAAAGCACTTGTCGACAAGGTCGAACAGGTTGTGCGGCTGATCCGCTCCAAGGGCGTTGGTGTTTTCTTCGTCACACAGAACCCGCGCGACCTGCCCGACACGGTGCTTGCCCAGCTTGGCAACCGCATCCAGCATGCCCTGCGCGCCTACACCCCCAGCGAGCGCAAGAGCGTGCGCGCGGCCGCCGAGAGCTTTCGTCCCAATCCCGCCTTCGACACAGGTGAGGTGATCACCGATCTCGGCGTCGGCGAGGCACTTGTCTCGACGCTTGATGCCGACGGGGCCCCGACCATTGTCGCGCGCACACTGATCCGCCCGCCTTCCTCGCGCCTTGGCCCGGCCAGCGAAGAAGAGCGCCGGTCGGTAATGGCCGAAAGCCCCGTGCGCGGCATCTATGACGCGGAAGACAATCGCGTGTCGGCCTATGAAAAGCTGCTGGAACGCGAGGCCGAAGCGGCCCGCGCTGCCGAAGAGGAAGAACGCGCCAAACGCGAAAAAGAACGCAGCCGCTCTCGCCGCTCAGGCTCAGGCGGCGGCCTGCCTGACTGGGTCGACAAGCGCCTGGTAAGGGACGTGACGCGATATGTGCTGCGCGGCGTCCTCGGCGGGCGGCGGCGGTAGGCAGGGGTATCACGTCAGTTTCCGGTCCGGTCCTGTCCGGGCGGTTTGCGCCCCAAATTCCTGTTCATCAAGCCGACGGCCCAGAGGGTGCAGCTTCCGGAACCGGCGGGCAGGTGCCTATTCGTTCCCATCCATCAACTGGCGAGCGAAATAAGTGTACTCAAGCGCTGACCGCCTCGCCATGGTTTCAGGCTTGGCGGCGCCGGCATGGCCGCCATCTATATTCTCGTAATAATAGAACGGCTTGCCCGCGTCTTCGAGCAGTTTGGCCAGCTTTCGGGCATGGCCGGGATGCACCCGGTCATCCTTGGTCGATGTGTAGAAAAAGGGTGTGGGGTAATCCTTCTTCGGATCGAAATTGTGCACCGGGGAGATCGTCTCAAGGAAGGCGCGCTCTTCGGGCACATCGGGAGAGCCATACTCATCGACCCATGAGGCGCCGGCCAGCAGCTTGTGATAGCGCAGCATGTCGAGCAGTGGCACGCCGATATCGACCGCATTCCACAGGTCCGGACGCTGGTTGAACATCACGCCCATGAGCAGGCCACCATTCGACCGGCCCATGATGCCAAGCCTTTCCGGCGAGGTCAGGCCGCGCGCGACGAGGTCCTCGGCCACGGCAATGAAGTCGTCATAGACGATCTGGCGCTTCGTCTTCAGGCCCGCCTGGTGCCATTGCGGGCCGAACTCACCGCCGCCGCGCGTGTTGGCAACCACATAGGCCCCGCCCTCCTCCAGCCACAGCCGGCCTATCGTGCCGGAATAGCCTGGATTGAGCGAAATCTGGAAACCGCCATAGCCATACAGGATGGTCGGCGTGGAGCCATCCATGGCAACATCCTCGCGGCGCACCACGAAATAGGGGATTTTCGTGTCATCGCTCGAACTGGCAAAATGCTGCTCGACAACGAGGCCACTGGCGTCGAATTTCGGTTGCAGCGATTTGAGCACCTGCGCCTTGCCGCTGACCGCGCTGAACTCCAGCAATGTGTCCGGCGTCAGGTAGCCTTCATAATTGATGAAGATCTCCGGCTCGTCCTGGTCGGCAAAGACGATGCGGGCCGCACCCCTGCCTGGCAACTCGACAGGGGTGATCTGCCAGCCGCCAGCAATCGGGTTGAGGCGCAGCATCTGGCTGACGACATTGTCGCTGATGGCCAGCAGCGCGGCATTTTTCGCCACGCCGACGCTTTCCAGCGCCTGGCTGTCACGCGGGCGGAAGGCCATTTTTACGGGCGGGAGCTTGCCTGTGTTCAGGAAGGCATCGAGATCGAAGGAGAGAAGGTCGCCGGACTTGAACTGAATTCCCATCCGCTCAGGCACCCAGTCCTGCTCCAGCGAAAACAGCAATTCACCGGCAAACAGGCCGCGCAGGGTCGATTTCGCCGGGATTGGCAATTGCACCGGTTCACCGCCCTCCTGCGGGAAAATCCAGTAGCTCGACGTGAAGAATGTGTCAGCCTCGACCGCGCCCTGTATGATCCGGCCATCGCGCATTTTCAGGGTCATCGGCCAGACGCCGACATCGCTCGCATCGCCGGAAAATAGCGCCTGGGCGTTGTCGAGGGGCGTGCCGCGCGTCCAGCGCTTGACGACGGACGGATAGCCGCTTTCGGTCAGCGTCTCGCCATTGCCGCCCCAGTCGGTTGCAACCAGCAGCGTGTCGCGGTCGACCCATTCGGCGCCCTGCTTGGCCGGCGCGGTTGCAAAGCCGTTTTCGACGAAACGCTTCGTCTCGAGATCGAATTCACGCAGGGTGATGGCATCCTTCCCGCCGTCCGAAAGCGAGACGAGGCAGACAGCGCCGGCGTCATCACCGGGCGCGTGGCAGTCAGCACCCTTGAACACCCAGTTCGCACCCTCGGCCTCAGACAGGGCGTCAATATCGAGAACCGTGTCCCATTCGGGCGCCTCGCTGCGATAGGATTCGAGGCTGGTGCGGCGCCAAAGCCCGCGCGGATTGGCGTTATCCTGCCAGAAATTATAGACCATCCCGTCGCGCACGCTGCCATAAGGGATGCGCGAATCTGACGTCATGACCTCAAGCGCATCCTCAAAGAATTCGCGATAATGGGGATCACTCTCCAGCATGGACAGGGACCTGGCATTCTGCGCGCGCACCCAGCTCAGCGCCCGCTCGCCCTCAACCTCTTCGAGCCACAGATAGGGATCGTTTCCCGGGTCGAGCGGCATTGGGAAAGCCTCATCGCCTGCACGCGCCGGCGCAGTGGCGCGATCCACCATGCCTGTCTCATCCTCCGGCGCGCTCATTTCCACTGTGCCTTGCGTGGCACAGCCTGCGAAAAGTGCGAACATGCTGATCGCCGCGCCACAAAACCAAATCCGCATGTCAAGGGCCCCTTCTCCCGATCTCTTGAGCCAATTATTCTGGACGCGGTGGGCTCTCAAGGCAAGCCCATCAAATCGCTGAGCGCCGCAGCGCCAACAGTGCCTGTTCCTGAATACCGACACCCGCGCAGCAGAGGAGCTGGCCACCGGCCGCGCTTGCCGGGCGCCCGTGCCAGTCTGTCGCCAGCCCACCAGCCCCGCGCACGACCGGAATGAGCGCTGCGGCGTCCCAGGGCTTCAGGCCGGATTCTGCGACAAGATCTATAGAACCCGCTGCCAGACGCGCATAGGCATATCCATCCAGCCCGTAGCGCGTCAGGCGCGCGGCATGGCGCAGATGAGTCCAGGCGCCCTGTTCTGCAGCTGACAGGATGAAAGGGTCCGTGGTCGAAATCACGGCTTCGCGCAGGTCATTGCAAGACGAGACGCTGAGTGTCGCCTCCCCTTCCGGCGTGCACATCGCCGCTCCGCCCGGCCAACCGAGATAGCGCTCGCCCAGAACCGGCTGGTCGATACAGCCGAAAACCGGCGTGCCATCGGGCCCCGCCAGGCCAATCAGGGTCGTCCAGCTGGGCAGGCCCGCCACAAAGGCGCGCGTGCCATCGATGGGATCAAGATACCAGGTCCAGCCACTCGACCCCGCGCTGGCGGGATACTCCTCGCCCACCACGGCGTCATGCGGGCAAGCCTGTGACAGGATTTCACGCAGCGCCCGCTCACCCGCGCGGTCGCCCTCGGTTACCGGGTCGAAGGCCTGCGCGGCCTTGTTGTCGGCGACCGAGTTCCTGAAATGCGGCAGCGTCGCCTCGCGGGCGGCATCTGCCAGCCGGTGGATGAGACGGCAGGTTGCCGCGATATCTCTCGTTTCAGTGCCCATCCCTAACGGATGTGCGCGTGCAGGCGTGCAAGGTCAAGCCGCTCCGCCCGCCTGGTCGCGGGAATCCTCTTCCAGGGCCTTGGCCAGTTCCAGGAGCCGCTTGCGCGGGCGCTCGCCAAGCCGGTAATAGGCGCGCACCAGTTCCAGGGTTTCCTTCTGGGAGAGGATATCGCCCTCCAGCCTCTCGGCATCATTGGCTGCATTGGCAGGTGCGTCAATTGGCACGATGCCATCAAAGAAATACTGAACCGAGACATTCAGGGCGCGCGAAAGATCATACAGCCGCGAGGCGGTCACCCGGTTGGCGCCGCACTCATATTTCTGTATCTGCTGGAACCGGACGCCGACCTGGCCAGCAAGATCCTGCTGCGTCATACCCAGAAGCCTGCGTCGACGGCGAAGGCGCTTGCCCACATGCAGGTCGATATCATCAGCCATAGTCGTCTCCTCACACTTGCCGGAGAAACGGAACGTCCCGTTTCTGGAAATCTGGTCAGGAGGTGAGCAAGGCCCGTGCCGTGGGCCGCGATGAGGCGCGAACTGCCATTCTTTCGCGCTTGCGGTAAAAAAGGGGTTGATATTTTTGCGCCGCACCATAATCTCGTGAGTGCACTTCGGTGCAACGCCTCTTGGCGTTTCCTCCCTTACCTTATTCGCCGTGCCTCCGGGCACGGCGTTTTTTTTTGGCCTTATTCGCCGTCCCTTCGCACAAGGCGTTTTAATGGCGGGGAGATCAGTCGGTACGCTCAGTCCTGCGTGGCGAGCCGCTGACGAATGAACGTGCCGAGCGACGCGATCACTTTGTCCAGGTCGGCCCGCACCGTGTCGAAGCGCTCATGGCGCACGACACGTTGCTCATCCATGTAAAGGTCGCGCCGGATCTCGATCTGCAAGGCATGGACGCCGAGGCCGGGACGTCCGTATTTCATCGTCGTGTAGCCCCCTGCATAGGGCGCATTGCGGGCCACTGAATATCCAAGGCGCCGGAACTGGCGTTCCACCTGGCTGGTCAGCCGGCTGTTGCAGCTGCCTCCATACCTGTCACCGAGCACGATATCAGCCAGCCGGCGCCGCGCGGGCTGCATCGACGGCATCGAGTGGCAGTCGATCAGGACGGCTGTGCCGAAACGCGAAAACTGCGCGGAGATCTCCCGCGACAATGCCGCATGATAAGCATCGTGGATATCCGCAAGGCGCCGCTCGCCTTCCACCCTGCGCATGCGCTGCCGGTAAATCGGCTGGCCTCCGGCCGCAATACGCGGCAGGCAGCCCAGACCCGCCTGCACCCGTGGGCCCGGACGACCGCATTTGCGAGGCGGCCCGTCGATGAACATTGCCGGATCGAGTT
Organism: uncultured Hyphomonadaceae bacterium; assembly: GCA_964467505.1. GTDB lineage: Bacteria > Pseudomonadota > Alphaproteobacteria > Caulobacterales > Hyphomonadaceae > UBA5336. The sequence goes on from CAYXQV010000105.1 coordinate 7,514, forward strand.
CCAGCGGGTCGCGGTTGAGATCGACAAAGCCGCGCGCATAGTTCGCCCCGACGAGTACGGCGCCAAATCCCGGCGCACCTGCGAAAAGCTCATCGACAAAGGCATCTTCGATCCGGCGAAGTTCGATCAGGGGCACGCCGAGGCTGGCGCGCATCGTGTCGGGATAGGTCGTCCCGGAATGCGGGGAGGCGAAAATCAGCGGCAGGCCATCGCCCTGCGGCCGTTCGATGACGAATGGCTGGCAATAGGCGCGCTCGGGGCCTGGCTCGGAATTTTCAAGCGACGGGGCGACAGACATTCATGATATGGTTTGCGGAACGGCAAAAAGGTCAAGTCCGGGCATGCGCTGTTTATCGCTGATTTACTCGTACTGCGCTAGTTGTCATAATAAGCGACGGCAGATTCAGGGACCGAGATGACCAAGATCCTCCTGGCGGAAGACGATGATTCCATGCGCGGCTTCCTTGCAGCCGCATTGAAACGCGCCGGACATGACGTACAGGATTTTGCCGATGGCGAAAGCGCCCTGCATGCGCTTGAACGCGAAGTGTTCGACCTGCTGCTGACCGACATCGTGATGCCAGGGCTTGACGGGATCGAGCTTGCGCGGCGCGGGGCCGAGCTTGATCCGGCCATGAAGATCGTCTTCATCACCGGCTTTGCTGCCGTGGCGCTGGCATCGGGCGCGCCCACACCGGCTGGCTCGAAAGTCCTCTCCAAGCCCTTCCACCTGCGCGAAATCGTCGAAGAGGTCGACCGGGTGATGGCGGCCTGAACAGGGCCGGCCGCGAAGCGACTTCACAGGCAAACTTGACGGCCCGCCCGCACTGGGCGATAGACGCGGCTTGGCGATTTGCAGGCAGCAACGCCTCCTGCAACGGGCGGTTAGCTCAGCGGTAGAGCACTACGTTGACATCGTAGGGGTCACTGGTT
>CAYXQV010000106.1:0-8406 GCA_964467505.1 uncultured Hyphomonadaceae bacterium
GGTTGTGGCGCCGGGGCAGGTGCGAAGCTTGCCGGTGCAGGTTCCGGCGCAGGTGCGGGTGGAGCGAGCGCGGGTTGCGGGGCGGGCTGGGCTGTGACAGGCGCGCCGCCAAGCAGGCCCGAAGCGGCATTCATGAAGGCGCTGTGCGCTGAAGACATCGCCTGCAGGAAGTCGCCATGACGCGCTGCCATGTCATGATAGATGCGTTCGGCCTGCGTTTGCGGGCCCGAAGCGGCCGGAGGCGGGGCAGCATGTCCATTGGGCGGGCTCTGTCGGGTCATGTCGGGCGTCCTTGAAGCGGGCGGGTTCGGCGGGGGCAGCGCAGCGCTGCCACCTTCAGGAGGATAGGGTTTGCGATAATTCGCGCCGGTGAGCATTACGGCAAACTTGCCAGGCGCTTCGCGGGGCTCAGGGGGCGGCAATCGGTCGAACAATGCAGCGAAATCCAGCGCCTTGCCGAGCGTGAAAAGCTGGCCAAGTCCGGACAGGAAATCGCCGACACCCTGGCCGCGCTTGTTGTCCAGCGCAACGATATGCACGCCGCGCCCGGCAAGCGTGTTGCGCGCCAGCGTCGAGGCGACATTGCCGGGACCGACTTCGACAAAGACCCGCGCGCCGGCTTCGTACAGGGCTTCGAGACATTCGCGAAAGCGGACCGGCTGGGCTATCTGGCCAGCCAGCTGGTCGCGCACCTGCGATGGCTCGCGCGGATAGGGCGCGGCCGATGCATTGGCAAAGACCGGGATGGCCGGCGTTGACACCTCGCACGCGGCAAGTGCGTCGGCGAAGGGCTGGCAGGCGCCGGCCACGGTCTGCGAATGGAAGGCGGTCGCCACGGCGAGCTTGTGGGCCTTGATGCCCTCGGCCTGGAAACGCGCGCGCACTGCGTCGATGGCCTGGCGTGATCCCGAGAGCACGGTCTGGTCGGGAGAATTGTCGTTGGCGATACCGACGCCGCTGCCCTCGCCAAGGATTGCGCGCGCAGCTTGCGCGCTGGCCTGCACCGCCATCATCGCACCGTCAGTGCCCTGCGCGGCTTGCGCCATCACCCGCGCGCGGGTTGTGGCCACGCGAAGTGTCGTTTCGGCATCGAAAACCCCGGCATGATGCAGGGCCATCACTTCCCCGAAACTGTGGCCGGCGCACATGTCCGCCTTCAGCCCCAGACTTTCGAGCACTGCGAGCTGGGCCAGCATGACGGCTGCCATGGCCGGCTGAGTGTGACGGATTTCGCCGAGCCGGCGGGCCTGCGCACCGGCTTCCTCGTCGCTGAAAGCCTCCGGTGGGAAAGCGAGATCGTGGAGTTCAAGACCGTCAAGGCCAGGATTGACGAGCGCGGCGTCCCAGACATCGAGCGCGCGGGGAAAGGCCATGGCGAGTTGCGCACCCATGCCGACATATTGGCTGCCCTGGCCGGGAAACAGGAAGGCAAGCTTGCCCGACACCGGCGCCCCCGAACTGCAGGCGATGCCCTGGCCAAGCGGGCCGCGCTGCGACGGGTCAGCCTTGAGAAAGGCCACGAGCTTTGCTGCGCGGGCAAGAAATACCTCAGGGCCTGGGGCGGTGATAGAGGCACGCACCCCGGCCTGCGGATCGGCCTGCATGTGACTTCGGCTTGCCAGGCGCGCAAGGTCTTCTTCGCTCTCGACCTCCCCCAGGGCCGCTTCGATATCTGCGGCCAGAGCGTGGTCGTTCGCGGCGCTGAAGACCACCAGTTCGTCGCTCATTATGCGTGTCGGGCTTGCGCGATTCGGGCCGCGATATTCCTCAAGGGTCGCATGGAAATTGCTGCCGCCGAAGCCGAAGGAACTGACCGAGGCGCGCCGGGGACGGTCCGGGTGATGGACCCAGGGGCGCGCGCGTGAATTTATGTAGAACGGGCTGCCACCAGCCAGGGCCTCATTGGGACGCTCGACCTTGATCGTGGGCGGCAGGATCCGCCGTGACAGCGCTGCGCTGACCTTGATCAGGCTGGCCGAGCCGGCAGCCGCCTTGGTGTGCCCGATCTGGGACTTGACCGAGCCGACCGCGCACCAGGGCCGCTCGACCTGGCCTTCAGGCGCAAAGACCTGCCTTAACCCCTCAAGCTCGGTCCGGTCGCCGGCCACGGTCCCGGTGCCATGGCCTTCCACGAGGCTGACGGCCCGCGGGCCATAACCGGCCTGCTCATAGGCGCGGCGAAGGGCCGTGGCCTGGCCGCCGGCATGCGGGGCGTAGATCGCCGTGCCCTTGCCGTCCGATGCACCACCAAGCCCGCGGATGACGGCATGAATACGGTTGCCGTCGCGTTCGGCATCCGACAATCTCCGCAGCGCGAGCAGGCCGATGCCCTCTCCCACCATGGTGCCGTCGGCGTGCGCAGAGTAGGGCCGCACATCACCGGTGGGCGAAAAGGCGGGCGTCTTGGAAAAACACATGAACATCAGGATGTCATTGAGCGTGTCGACACCGCCAGAGATCACCGTGTCGGAATCGCCCGCGCGCAGTTCATGCAGTGCAATCTGGAGCGCAGAAAGGCTGGAGGCGCAGGCCGCGTCAGTGACATAATTGCTGCCGCCCAGGTTCAGCCGGTTGGCGATGCGCCCGGCAACGACATTGCCCAGCAGCCCCGGAAACGTGCTTTCCTGCCATTTCGGAAAATTCTCCTCGATCCGCGAGGCGATCTCCTGGACTTCGTCTTCGGGAAGGCCGGCCTGCCTGAGCCCACGGATCCAGGCCGGTCGCGACAGCCGGCCCGACATCTGCCCGATCAGTTCGGTGGCGGACGCCACGCCGAGCACGACGCTGGTATGGGCACGGTCCAGCTTGCCGCCGCTTTCGCGCTCGGCGGTGTCAAGCAGGCGCCTGGCTGCAAGCAGGGCCAGCAACTGGCTTGTGTCGGTGGCTTCAAGCGCCTGGGGCGGTATGCCGAAAGCGACAGGGTCGAAAGCCTGTGGCGACAGGAATGCGCCGCGCCGGCAATAGGTCTTGTCAGGCACGGACGGATCGGGATCATAGAAATCCCCTGTCAGCCAATGGGTTTCAGGCACCTCCTCAAGCGTGTCGACACCCTCGAAAATATCGCGCCAGAAACCATCCGTTGTGCCGCGCCCAGGAAAGATCGCCCCGGTCGCGACAATGGCTATCGGCTCGCGCTCATGCGCGCCTGTCGGTCCCGTCACCCCTGAGCCCTTTCATATTCTATCGCCGGAACGTTAAACAATCTGGCCGGCACGGCAAGACCCATGGCACGTAGCTGGGAGGCTCGCGTCAGGGTTGCGCCACTTTCCATCAGGTTGAGAGTAATCTGGAGAATCGTTCTCCTGTCAACAGGTTCAAGCGGGGTTTCCTTCACCCATGCGTTGAATGCGCCCATGGCGGGCCCGCACCATATCTGAAAGTCGGACTGTCGCTCGCGAACGCCTTCCCGGGCCCATTGCGCCCCCTGGAAAAGGTAGCGCCGGCAAATCAGTGCAAACTGTTTTTTCGGATCGCGCTCTGCCTGCTCAAGTGTCGCCGGGGCGCGTTGCGAAAGGAAAGCGCATGTCTCCTGCCAGGCCTGCGAGACCGTCTCGCCGAGCAGGCCTTCGAGCCATTCGATGTCGCGTGCAGGCAGACTGTCGAGGCTCGCGCCGGCGCGGTACATCGCATAGAGCTTGTCGCCGCGCGGCGCAAACAGCGTGCCGCGCTTGAGAACCTGCACCCGGATGCCCTGTTCGAACATGTCGGCCGCCGGGGCCATCATGACATCTGCCGGGCCTGCGCTGGCCAGCATCTCCCTGCCAGCCAGCGACAGCCCCGATTCGATGCAGGCCTGGTTGACCGAACCGGTCAGCACATAAGCCGCGCCCATCTGGAATGCGGCTGCGACAGCCTGCGGCGTGGCGATGCCGCCGGCAAGGCCAATCCGGATCATGTCCTCGCGCCAGCCCTCGCGTGTGCAGACATCGCGCCGCGCATCGACAAGCGAGCTGAACAGCGGGGCAGCCGGGCGATTGTCGGTATGACCGCCGGAGTCCGATTCCGCCGTGATCTCGGCTGCGACGGGAACCTGCGCGGCAAGCCCGGCCTGTGCTTCGCTGAGATGCCCGCCAGCGACAAGCTCGCGCAGCATGCGTTCGGGCGCAGGCGCCATGAACTGGGTGGCAACCTCGGCGCGCGAAACCTTGGCAAAAACATGATTGGCGCGGTGTATCTGTCCATTCTCTGCCCGGCTCAGCCCGACCGCCGTATAGCGCACGATCTGCGGCGACAGGCGCAGATAGGCCGAGGCCGAGGCCCGCCTGACCCCGCGCGCAAGGAACAGGTCGACGACACCGGCCTCGTGGCCCGGCTCCTGCGGCGTGTGGATGATATTGGCGCCCCATGGCAGGCCCTCAGGATCGAGCCGGGCGGCGATCTGCGTCACAGCGGCGTCAATCTCGTCGAGCTTGAGCCCGGCGCTGCCGAAAAACCCGATCCCGCCGGCGAGCGCTGCCTCGGTCACCATTTCGACAGTCGCGATCCCACGCGCCATGGCCCCGGTGACATAGGCAAACCGCAAGCCATGCGCGGCGCGAAACCCGTGATCTCCGAGCCATTCGGGAAAGACCGGCGCCAGGCAATAATGCTGCGCCCCTGCCGGCAATTCGCCGAGACGCCCGGCGGGCCAGCACTGCATTGCATTGTCGTGCCAGACCAGGTGCGCCGGTTCGCGCGCAGACCGGACAGCTTGTGTGACTGGATCACCTGCAGATGACATCGCCCGCCCCATGGTTCGCTTGTATTCACGTCGATCGACAAGCGTGTCGTCCTAACAGAGATTAACCCAGGCGCAATCAAAGCCACGCAATCGTGTGGTCGGTTTCCGCGCGCTGGTCGTGCGCCACACTGGCTCGCGAGCCGGGCGCGTTTTGTTGATCAGGGGCAATTACGACACGCCAACAGGGTGCATCGCAAGCCACTTCATGCTAACGCTTACGTAAACGTACGAAAAAATCCCCGGGAGAATGAACTCATGAGCGATACCGATGTCGATGTGCTGATTGTCGGTGCGGGTCTGTCAGGGATCGGCGCTGCCTGGCACCTGCAGGACAAGTGCCCGGGCAAGACCTATGCGATCCTGGAACGCCGCGAGGCGATTGGCGGGACCTGGGACCTGTTTCGCTATCCGGGCATTCGCTCCGACAGCGACATGCATACGCTCGGCTACAATTTCAGGCCGTGGACCGATGCCAAGTCAATTGCCGACGGACCGTCGATTCGCAAATATGTCTGCGAAACCGCGCAGGACGCCGGCATCGACCAGCATATCCGTTTCGCTCACATCATGACACGGGCGGAATGGAAGAGCCAGGAGGCCGCCTGGCACGTCACTGCAACGCGCGCGCAGACGGGCGAAGAGGTCACGATCACCTGCAACATGCTGCTGATGTGCGCGGGCTATTACAGCTATCGCGAGGGGCACCGCCCGCAGTTTCCGGGCGAGGAGCGTTTCGGCGGCCAGCTTGTCCATCCCCAGTTCTGGCCGGAAGACCTTGATTATGAAGACCGCAAGGTGGTCGTCATCGGTTCGGGAGCCACCGCGATGACGCTTGTGCCGTCAATGGCCGACAAGGCGAAGCAGGTCACGATGTTGCAGCGCACGCCGACCTATGTGGTCGCCAGGCCCGACGAGGACGCGGTTGCCAACAATCTGCGCAAGTTCCTGCCCGAGAGCTGGGCCTATAATATCACCCGGGCGAAGAATGTCGGGTTCCAGTCCTTTTTCTACAAGCAGACGCGCCGGCGTCCGGAAAAGGCGAAGGAGCGGATCCTCGACATGACCCGCGAGGCGCTTGGCGAGGACATGGTGAAGGCGCATTTCACGCCGCCCTACAATCCATGGGACCAGCGCCTCTGCCTGATCCCGAACGGCGATCTTTTCGAGGCGATCAATGATGGATCCGCGCGCGTCGTGACCGACGAAATCGAGCATTTCGACGAAACGGGTATCCAGCTGAAATCCGGTGAACACCTGGAAGCCGATATCATCGTGACCGCCACCGGCCTGAAGCTTGTCGTGCTCGGCGAGGCTGATTTTATGGTCGATGGCGAGCCGGTCGATTTCTCGCAGACCTATACCTATCTCGGCATGGGCTATTCAGGGGTGCCCAACCTGATCTCGACCTTCGGCTATATCAATGCGTCCTGGACCCTGCGAGCCGACCTGGTGGCTGAATATGCCTGCCGCCTGATCAATCATATGGATGCGACCGGCACCCGCCAGGCAATGCCGCAACTGCGCGAGGAAGACCGCGCAATGGCGCAGCGCAACTGGATCGAGGATTTCCCCGCCGGCTACATGCAGCGCGCCATGCACCTGATGCCGAAACAGGGTGACAGCTCTCCCTGGATCAATCCGCAGGATTACAAGCTGGAGAAGAAACTCTTCCGCTCGCGCGACGTTGACGATGGTGTGATGGTGTTTTCCAGCCCCGTCAGCGATGCGGCAACAGGTGGTGAAAACGCCGCAGCCGTTCCGAAGGCCGTGGCGGCCGAGTAACGGCCCGCCGGGCCTCGCAACCGAGCATCACCCCGCCCGGATGTCAGCCCGCAGCGCCGGGGAGCTGTTTGGCCAGCTTGCGCGAGAACCTGTCCGAGGCGCGCCCGGCATCCCACCATGTGCTGGCACCGACCACGTCGCGAATGTCGTTTTCGTACCAGTCATACCGGAACTCGGTGACCAGATTGCCGGCGCCGTCATAGGCCTCGGCTGACAGGTCCATGCCACCGATCGATATCGAGCGGATCATGTCAAGGCCGGGCTTGTCGCCCAACTGTTTGAAGGTCGGGCGGTTGGGCCGGGCATCATTGATCACCACCTCGATCCGCGCGACATCCACGCCGTGGCGTTCAAGCGCCTGTTCGAGATCCTTGCGCACGGTCCTTGCCAGCCATTCGCCCTCACGAATGCCGTAGTCATCCTCTAGGGTCTCGGCGAATTCTTCGGAATAGCTGATGTTCAATTCAGCGGCGCTGGCGAGAGGGGCTGCGAGAAGTGCTGCGCCAGAAAGAAGTGCGGTTAGACGGGTCATGGGCTGAGCCTCCGTGTCTACAGGCTCAAGACATATGCGCAAAACACACTTTGTTCCAGCCCCGGCGGCCGGTATCATGCAGAATTGATCCTGCGCGCCTACTTCTTGTCCTCGTCATCATTCTTGTCACCACCCGGCGTGACGGCTCCGACGACGGCGCCGGTTGTGTTGACCGCGCCCTCCGCAACATCGCCTGTGACATTCACCGCGCCTTCCGCGACGTCTCCGGCCACGCTGACGGCCGTGCCGACAAGACAGCCGCCGAGCGCCACGGGCAGGCAGGCAATGATTGCCAGGCGGGTGAGCTGTTGTCGTGTCATCTGGGGACCTCCGGGGGGTTACATATCATTCCAGTTCGAGGGTGCAGCGTTCCGACAGGCTCGGGCGCTCCAGCGTGACCGCGACAAGGCCGGGCAGGCGTGTGCGCAACTGGCGAGCGGCCCACATCGCGATGCGTTCCAGCGTCGGCGTTTCAAGCCCTTGTATTTCGTTGAGCAGGCGATGGTCGAGCTGGCCTGCGACCTCCTCCAGCGCCGATGCCAGCGCGGCGTAATCCTCTACCCATTCCTCGCCAGGGCGCACGCGCCCGGCCACACTCGCCTCGATCCGGAAGGAATGGCCATGAATGCTGCGATAGGGATGGCCCTGAGGCTTTGCGCCCATATAGTGGGCGGCCTCGAAGGTAACCGCCCTGGAGATGCGATACCTCGCGCCGTCAAGGCTCATGGAAGGCCGATCAGTTTGTGTGTCTGCAAGCTCAGTCGCCATTGCGGATTCTTCTGGCAGTAGGCCGCGGCGGCGGCGGTGTTGTGTTCGGTGTCGGGTCCATCCATCGGTTGCAGGAAAAAGTGCTGAAAGTCCAGCGCGGCGAAGCATTCCGGCTGCGCCTCGGGCTCGGTCTGTGGGTAGACCAGTTTCAACTCCTGTCCGGAGCGCTGGACAAGCCGGGTGGCGGCTTTCGGGCTCACGCAGATCCAATCGATCCCGGCGGGCGCGGCAAGCGTGCCATTGGTCTCCACGGCAATCTCGAAGCCACGGGTTTTCAGCGCGCTGATAAGCGCCGCGTCGAGCTGTAGCAGCGGTTCGCCGCCGGTGGCGATGACACAGGGCTGCCCGCCGGCGCCGGTCCAAAGCCCTGCGACATGCTCGCCAAGCGCATCGGGGCTTGCGAACTGGCCGCCATTCTCTCCATCGGTGCCGACAAAATCGGTGTCGCAGAAACGACAGACCGCGCGCGCCCGGTCGACCTCGCGTCCTGACCAGAGATTGCAGCCGGCAAAGCGCAGGAATACCGCGGCGCGCCCCGACTGTGCGCCCTCGCCCTGCAAGGTCAGATAGGCTTCCTTGACCGAATAGACGCGGCTCATGCGAG
>CAYXQV010000107.1:0-8366 GCA_964467505.1 uncultured Hyphomonadaceae bacterium
GTCGATGAGCCGATATCAAGACAGGTGCGTCCTGCGGCCTCTATTTCGAATGTGGCGAGGGCATGGCTGAGTTTCAGACCTCCGCGTGACACGAAGGGATGTGCGCGCGTTGCCTCCAGCCGGGCAGTGGTACACACCTGTTCGGACGGCTTCCTGACAGCTGTGCCGCCAGCTTTAACCCCGCCCGCCTCTATCGCAGCACGCGCGGCGCTTCGGCTCTCGAAAAAGCCCCGGTCGACCAGCAACCGGTCAGCGCGTTCACGCCCCATTGAATTGCCTCCAGCAAGATGCATGTCTAGTCCCAGACGCAATCAAGAACAATGAAAGGGCCGAAAATGCTCCGAACCCTGCTGCTTGCCAGCCTTGTCGCGCTCCCCGCCTGCGGTCAGCAGACTGAACCGGCGCCATCGCCGCAGGCCCCTGATGCAAGCGCGCCGCCCTCGCCCTCGCCTGTTTCAGACGCCGGTCCGGGCCGTCTCGAAGCCACGATCATTGGTGACAGCGGCGACGCCATCGGCACGGCGGCGCTGGTTGAAGGCCCCAATGGCGTGATCATCACAATCGAGCTTTCGGATGGCAGCCTTGAGGACGGCATGCACGGGCTTCACATCCATACCGTCGGAGACTGTTCCGACATTGGCGATTTCAAACGCTCGGGCGGGCATCTTGGAAAGATCGAGGGTGGCCACGGCCTCCTCAACCCGCAGGGACCGGAAATGGGCGACCTGCCAAATATCCATGTCGATGCCAGTGGCGCAGCGCATGCGCAGATGTTCTCTGCCCTGTTCGGCCTCGGCGACCTGCAGGATGACGACGGCGCCGCCCTGATCATGCATGAAGCCATGGATGATCATATCAGCCAGCCAATCGGCGGGGCAGGTGCGCGCGTGGCTTGCGCGGTCCTTAGTCCTCCTGCCCCGTGAAAAGCGGCCCGCGCGTCAGAAATTGACCCGGTTGGACAGGGCGCCATCCACGATCAGGTTGGCGCCTGACGTATAGGATGAGGCCGGACTGGCCAGGAAAACCGCCGCGTTTGCGATATCCTGCGGCGTGGCCATCCGCCCTGTAGGATTGCGGGCAAGAGCCTTTTCGAAGAAGTCGGGCATGTTCGTCTCGACCATGTTCCAGACGCCGCCCTTGAAATAGACCATTCCCGGAGAGACGACATTCACCCGGATGGCGTGCTGCGCATGCTGGCGGGCCAGACCCTTGGCCATGTGGATGAGGCTGGCCTTGATCGGCCCATAGGAGCCGGCATTGTCAGCCTGTGCGGCTGATATCGAGGAGATGATGACAAATGCCGCATCGCCGTTGGCCTCGCCGGCCTTGCGAAGGTACGGCTCGGCTGCCGTAAAGGCGTTGACGGCGCCGAGGATGTCGAGTTCGAAATTCTGGCGCCAGCTTTCCGCGTCATTGCCCTGCGCCATCGCTCCGGCATTCGATACGAGGATGTCGATGCCACCCAGTTGTGCAGCGACATCGTCAATCCAGCCGGAAAGGGCCGCGCCGTCCTTGATGTCGACCGATCGCCCGACCGCCCTGACACCTTTCCCTGACAGATCCTCGACGGCCTCAGCCACCTGGCTTTCATTGCGTGCGCAAATCGCGACATTGGCACCCTCGCCGGCCAGGGTGTCGGCGATTGCCCGACCGATGCCGCGCGTGCCGCCAAGTATCACGGCTGACTTGTCCTTGAGTGCAAGATCCATTTTTCGCTCCTTTTTTCTGACAGTGGAGTGTCGCGGATCGAAAGCCGGTTTGTCGAGCCTGTTTATCGGGCCTGTTAGCGGTTTCAGCCGCTGCGGCGTGCCGAATCGCCAGGACCTGCGGCCACGATCATGTCGAGGACAAGGGCGACCAGCTGGCTGCCCTTGAGCGGTTTGTGGGCGACGAAGCTGAAGCCGGCACGGGTGCAGGTCTCGCGCCGCGCGGCGCTGTTATCCGCGCTCAGGGCCATGATCGCGGTTGCGTGGTTGGGGCCGGGCTCGCGCCGTACGGCATGGGCGAGGTTTGTCCCGTCCCCATCAGGCAGGTGAATGTCGCAGATGATCGCCTGGTAGGGTTTGTGCATTGCCCGGCGCATGGCCTGCGCCAGGTTCAGGGCGATATCGACCTGCCAACCGGCCGATTCGAGCGCCGCGCGGGCAAGTGCAAGGCTTGGCGCATGATCTTCCACCAGCAGCACGTCGCCCAGCGTGATCGACTCAAGGCGGCGCGCGCGCTGTGTCTCCGGCTGGTTTTCGGTGCCTGCGTCTTCAACGGGCAGGCGCAGGACAAACACAGCGCCGCCGCTTTCAGCGTCCTCAACGCCCAGTTCTCCGCCCAGTGCGATGGCTGTTTCGCGAGCAAGATGCAGGCCAAGCCCATGGCCGGGTGCAGCATGCGAATAGGTGTCAATGCGGTGGCGTGGCTCGAAAATGCGGAGCTTCTCGGCATCATTTATGCCGGGTCCTTCATCGATGACCCGTGCCAGCAGGTCGGCTCCACTCCGGGTTTCGGCAAGTTCCAGTTCGACGCGTATCTCGCCTTCGCAGGCATATTTAAGGGCGTTTGAGACGAGATTGTTGAGGATCTGGCGCAAGCCCGCGTCATTGATCCGGAAGGTTGCCATTCGTGAGCGCAGCGCCGACACGCGCAGGCGGGCGCCAACCTCATCGGCCCTTGCCGACCACAAGGACTGCAACTCGCATGCAAGTGTTTTAAGCCGCAGTGTCTGTGTGCGCCCTGCGTCGTTTCTGCCCGGCGTCGACAGGCCCGTCTCCAGCAGCCGCGACAGGATCGTGTCCATGGAAGCGCACCCGTCCATAATGGCCTTGGCCGAGTCTCGTCGATCTCTTTCATTTGCCGCAAGTTGCAGGCGTTCGCCATGCCCCATCAGCGCGTTGAGCGGCGTGCGCATCTCATGGCCAATGAGGGCGAGGAGTTGGCGGCGTTCATCCTCCATCCGACGGATCTTCGCAACGAGTTCGCCAGCCTGGTCACGGTCCATGGTGCGGGTGCGGACCACGGTCGTGTTTTCACTCGACAATGCCCGGATCAGGTCGCCCGCTTCCAGCATGCCGACACATGACTGGCCATGTGTGGCCACGATTCCCGCGCGCAGGCGCTCGGGCGCAACCTGGCTGGCCCGGCGCGCGACCACGACGGCCCTTTCCTTCATGTCGACGAGAAACGGATCGCGCTGCATGGCGCGTGTGACCGGGGCGGCGCGCAAGGCTGCCTGGTCGCCAGCCAGTGAAAGGGCACTCAGGAGGCTGTTGCGGCACACAATCCCGACGACCAGACCGTCAAAAGCCACTGGCAGCCCCGGGATCTCCGGACGGGCTGACAGCCGGCGTGCCGCTTCACCCAGGCTGAGTTCCGGATCAAGCGGCTCAACTGGCCTGATGAGATCTTCGATCCTGATCGCCACGGCGTCCGGCAGCTCCTCTTCGAAACTGCCTTATCCCAGCCCGGTTGCTAACAGGAAATAAACAGGCCAATCACGCGTAAGTTAACTCACCTGACTGCGATGGGTGACGATTTGACCAACGAGCCCGTAGTCTGAAGCTTCCTGCGCACTCATCCAGAAATCACGATCAGTATCTTCCCTGATCTTTTCAATCGTCTGGCCCGTTGCATCAGCAAAGATACGGTTAAGACGTTCACGCATCTTGATGATTTCCTTGGCCTGGATCTCGATATCCGTGGCTTGCCCGCCAACACCGCCACGTGGCTCATGCAGGAGAAAGCGAGTATTTGGAAGCGCAAACCTGTTTTCCCGTTTCGCCGCTGCATAAACCAGTGCGCCGGCGCTGGCGACCCATCCGCTTCCCAGCACTTTTACAGGTGCGCCGACAAATTTGATCATGTCGTGGATCATGTCGCCCGATTCCACATGCCCGCCTGGCGAGGAAATCACCAGCAGGATCGGCTTTTCGCTTTCCGAGCCGAGCGCCAGCAATCGCTCGCACACCCGGCGTGCCTGCATGTCGTTTATCCCGCCGGTCAGCAGGATGGTGCGGGCATTGAAAAGGGCCTGCTCCAGAAATGCATTGGGCTCGTTGGAAACAGTCTTGTCGTCATCATCATCGAGGCGGGACATGGCTTCTCCGGATTTTGCTGTTCGGCATTGGTGTCATAGGTGAGGCGCGCCTGCGCCGCGGTCAAGCGGGCGACCCGCAAAGAGGGTCGCGAAGTGGTAGCGTCTGCCTTGCGCGGCAAGCTAACCGGTGAAATCGCGGAACACATCTTCTGCTGACAGGTTCCTGTCGGCCGGCTCGCTTTCGTCTTCGCTTTCGGGGTTTTCCGCGCGGTGGGCCGGGGCAAGTCCGGGACCTTCCTCGCCGAGGGCGCGTTCATCCTCGATCTTGCGACGCTTGTCGGCGGCCGACGCGATGATCTCATCCAGTTCGATCTGCGAGCACAGGCCAAGCGTGACCGGATCGACCGGCTTGATGTTCTGCGCGTTCGAGTGGGTGCGGTCGCGGACCTTGTTGATCGTCGACTTGGTCGTGCCGATCAGCTTCGAGATCTGCGCATCGGTGACTTCCGGATGGTTGCGGATGAACCATGCGATCGCATCGGGCTTGTCCTGACGCCGTATCACGGGCGTGTAGCGGGCGCCGGAGCGTTTGGGCTGGGGAATGTGGGCAATCTTCGATTCCTGCTGCTTGAGCCGATATTCGGGATCTTCTTCCCCGAGTCGGATTTCCGCGCGGGTCACGACACCGCCGGCGATCGGATCGACGCCGCGCATGTTCTCGGCGACATCGCCATCTGCTATGCCCTTGACCTCCAGGCGGTGCAGACCGCAAAAATGAGCGATCTGTTCGAAACTCAGGGTCGAATTGTCGATGAGCCAGACAGCGGTTGCTTTCGGCATCAGGATTTCAGCCATGTCGGGGCTCCTTTGCAGCGCTCGCAACGGTTCCCGGAATCACCACCGCCCGGCACGTCGGTGCCGGGCGGTCAGGGAATTACCGATGCAAGATCAATTCCTTGAACTGGCGTAGATATAAGCCCTAACAGGCAGCTTTGCAAAGCCCTGTGCACGGATCGGTGGATGCAGGACACAGCGGATATACCGGAGCATGGTTTGACAGGTCGGTTTTCAGCCCGCGTGCTCTTGCCACACACACTTCTGCAGACAGCCGCGCCATTTGCCCGACTGCATTCGCGCGGTAAAGGCAGCCGTTCGAACGCAACGCAATCACAGTTCCCCATCCAAGGCAGGTTGAATATCAGCTCGAATACCCGCAAGGCGTCCTGAAACAACCGTCATGAAGTCGCGTTACAGATGCGTTTCGCGTCGGAAGTGATCAGGTAGAGTTGTGTCCCCGTCTTTTCGTCAATTTGCAGGAGTGGAAGAAGATGCCTGAAGAAATGAATCCCCAGGGTCTCTGGGCCATGTATGGTCCGTGGGCCGTCAGCGGCGCGCTGAAGGTTGTCGGTGCGCTGCTCGTCATCATCATTGGTATGCGCATTGCCAGCTGGCTTGGCAATCTTGTGCGCAAACAGTCACTCAAGCGCGAAGATATTGACGACACGCTCGGCAACTTCTTCGGTTCGATTGTGCGCTGGGCGATCACCGCCGGGGTGCTGATCACCGCGCTGAGCGTGTTCGGCGTTCAGGCGACCAGTTTCGTGGCCATTCTCGGTGCGCTGACCCTGGCGATCGGCCTGTCGATGCAGGGCGCGCTGGGCAATATTGCGTCCGGCGTCATGATCATGCTGTTTCGTCCCTACAAGCTCGGCGACTGGGTCGAGGTGGCCGGCGTGGCCGGTTCGGTCAAGGACATCAACCTGTTCCAGACGGTGCTGACCACGGTGGACAATGTGAAGATCATGATCCCGAACGGGCAGGCAATCGACGGTGTGATCTCAAATTACTCCGCCTATGACACGCGCCGCGTCGATATCACTTTCGGCATCGACTATGACGACAATATAGACGCCGCGATCGCTGCGATCCGCCAGGTGATTGATGCGGACAACCGTGTGTTCACCGATCCGGAACCGTTCGTGAAGGTCACCAATCTCGGCGACAGTTCGGTCGATATCTCGACGCGCAGCTGGGTCAGGGCAGCTGATTACTGGGACGTGAAATTCGACCTGACGAAAATGGTCAAGGAAGCGCTCGACCGCGCCGGGATTTCGATTCCCTATCCGCACACGACCATGGTCCAGAAGGCGCCGCACTGAGCTTGCTGTGCTTCCGGCGGGCCCGGTCCTTTCCGACCGGGTTTGCCGGAAATTGTCAATCGCCGCTTTTGCTGAGCGAGTGCTCGCGTTAGTCTGCCGCGAAAACAGCTTCAGGGGAAGGAAGCAACATGCGCAGCGCGCTCCAGATCGTCCTCGCCATTTTCTCGGTGGTCCCGCTCGCCTTCGCCGTCAGCGGTGTGTTTTTCGGGGCAGGGCGATGGCTGCCGGGCGAGGCGATCCCTTCGGAACTCGACAACCAGTATCGCTTCCTGTCGGCTTGTTATCTCTCGATCTCCTTCCTGCTGTGGTGGGCAATCCCGCATATCGAACGCCATGCCACGCTGATCCGGATCATTGCCTTTGTCCTGTTTCTCGGCGGATTGTCGCGGCTATGGTCCTTTGTGGATGTCGGCTGGGGCAGCCAGGCGCAGGTCGCAGCCATGGTCATCGAACTGGCCGCGCCACTTGTCGCTGTCTGGCAGGCATTCGTGGCAAGGCGCCATGTCGGGGCCTGAATTTGTCTCCGACGAAGATGCGGCGCTTCCCGCCGGCGAGACCGTGGCGCCCGCGGCTGCGCAATCGGCGGAGGTTGGCGATGGCGATGCGCCGCGCGCACGACGCAAGCGGGCGCGGGAGCCGGCAGCGAGGCGCCCCCTGCTGGTGCGGCTGCTTAGCATCAGTCCATGGGGCGCGCTGAAACTGACATTCCTGTGTATCCTGGTCGGGGCTGTGGTCATGGCGTCGCAGTTCGACCCGCGCTCGCCCGAGATAGATGTGGCGACGGTGGCCGGTTCGCTTGCGCGTGATGCCTGGAATGCTGCGGTCTGGTCTGTGCGAAATTTCTGGCGCCCCGCGCTGGCCGGTGCGGGCATTGTGCTGCCGCTGTGGATACTCTGGCGCCTGATCAGCCTGCCGTTCCGGCGTTAGGCGGGTTGCAGCGCCGATCCAAATTTCGCCCCATTCCGGAAAGAATATTTCAGGCATGAGACTGCGCCATTTCGCCTTGTTGCCCGCATTCGCTTTTCTTGCCGCGCTTCCGGCGCAGGCATGTTCCTGCCTCGTCTTTGACAGCGCTGGCGAGCAGGCCGAGAGCGCCGACATCGTCTTCATCGGGCGCGTGATCCATTCCGGGCCCGAGGCCGACCCACGCCCGGGCTGGCGTCGCTGGCTCGACTGGCGCGGGCGCGAGGCACCGGATCATCGCCGGCAAATCACCACCTTCCAACCCGAAGACGTCCTGAAAGGGACGCTGCGCGGCGACATTGCGATATCACACCCACCGGGCGTCCAGCGCGCAGCCTGCGGCATCGATTTTCCCCGAAATGAGCCGATTGTCGTTCTCGCAACGCGCTCTGCGCAAGGCGCCGGCTTCATCACATCTGCCTGCTATCGCGCAGGGTTCAGCGCGCAGGCTTATGCCAGCGCCCTGTCACGCTGACGACGCCAGTTCGTGCGCGGATGGTCTGGCCGCAAACCGCCCCAGCCTCATTCTCCGCTGCCCGGCGCTGATTCACGCTCGACGCGGGTCCAGACCTGCGTCTGGCAAAACGGTCCGACACAGCCCTTGAGCTCCAACCGGTCATCATCGAGCCGTTTCAGCCGCGAGCCATAGGTCTTGCCCGACTCCGCGTCATAGATCTCGCCGCCGCGCCAGTCATTTTTCCTGGCCTCGAAGCCCGTCAGCAATTGCATCCCGAGTACCGGGCGCTCGCGCAGGTCGGGATCAGGATTGTTGATGTCCGTTGCGGTTTGCGGTGTCATCCCGGGCTGCATCGATGCCGGGTCCATCCAGACCAACCGTCCGCAGGGCGTACCATCACCACAATCGGCGATCTCGACATGCGCTGTCTGCGACTGCGTCAGCCATGTGCCATTGACATCGAGCCCATTGGCATGGGCCATTATCGGCATGGCGGCGGCAACCAGAAAGCTGGCAATCAATTTCATACTGGGTCTCCTGGGTGGTCTGCGCTAAATCTGTTGGCAGCATAAAAGGAGGAAACAGGAATGGACACGACAAAACTCATGTTTCGCGAAGGGTTGATGAGTGGCGAGCGCATCCTCGTTACCGGCGGC
Organism: uncultured Hyphomonadaceae bacterium; assembly: GCA_964467505.1. Classification (GTDB taxonomy): domain Bacteria; phylum Pseudomonadota; class Alphaproteobacteria; order Caulobacterales; family Hyphomonadaceae; genus UBA5336. The sequence goes on from CAYXQV010000107.1 coordinate 8,260, forward strand.
GGCACCGGGCTTGGCAAGGAGATGGCCGAGGGCTTTCTCAAGCTCGGCGCGCAGGTGCATATTTGCGGGCGGCGCGGCGGGGTCTGCGAGGAGACCGCCAGCGAGCT
>CAYXQV010000108.1:0-8250 GCA_964467505.1 uncultured Hyphomonadaceae bacterium
TGCTGAAGGAGAATATCGACGGCGAGGCGCTGCTCTGGGCGCATGACCGGCTGGTTGCACGGCCTGAACAGCGCAAGATCCTGATGGTGATCAGTGACGGCGCGCCGGTCGATGATTCCACGCTCAGCGTGAATGTCGGCAATTATCTCGAGCGACACCTGCGCCAGGTGATCGAGGAGATCGAGACCCGTTCACCGGTTGAGCTCATGGCCATCGGCATCGGCCACGATGTGACGCGCTATTACCAGCGCGCGGTGACGATTGTCGATGCCGAACAGCTCGGCGGGGCGATGACCGAACAGCTCGCCGCCCTGTTCGATCCGGACGGGCCGCATCCCGAGGCGATGGCGGTGCCGCCACTGACAGAGAAGATGACCCGCGGCTCTGCCGTGTTCGGCGGGGCTTCCGGCGCCCCGCGTTACGGCTCAAAGGTCGATCTCGGCCGCGCCGTTCGCAAGACCAGCCTGCAGGAGGTCAAGGGCCCGCGGGGATAACTCATACCAATATGCGCGGATGAAGACTCATCGGCAGTTACGGCGCATGAGCGCCGACGCGCAGTCGCGCTTGCCCTGCGCTGCAAGGATCGGTTTTGGGTCCATGCAGCCTGGTATCACTCATCTACCACGCAAGGGCGATGATCACCGAGACCGAGGAGATCACGAGCGACAGCGCGGCGATGCGCGTCGAGACCAGGAAGCGCTTGTGGTCGTCCCGCAGGTCGGCAAGCACCGAGGCCAGCAACGGGAAATTCACGCAATGCGCATCGCGGCCGATCCGCATGGAGAAGATCTGCACCTCCTCGCCATCCCCCGTTCGCGAGCCATACTTCCCGTTCATGTGATAATACAGCCGTCCGAAGATGAGATCGGGATCACTCCGGAAATACCCGGCCAGCGCCTCGATATCGACCGGCACCCAGATCTTGGCCGAACGCATGCTTTCATCTTGCTCATAGGCCGAGAAATCACGCAGGTAGCGGCGGTAGATTTCCCCGAGAAGTCTTTCATCCGTCGGCAGGCCGGTCATCTTGTCCTCCAGCGAGACCCTCGCGACCGGAGCATCGTCGCGAACCGCCCCGTTGGCAAGCATACTGGCCCGACAGGCGCCTTTGCGCGCTCAGCTTGCGACGGCCAGCTGGCCATGATCAAAGGCCAAAGTGCTGAAGACCACCTTGTTGCGCCCGCCTGATTTGGCTTCATAAAGCGCCTCGTCGGCCAGTCTCAGCGCCGGTTCCATACCGTTCGCGCAGTCAATCGGTGCGGCCCCGAAGCTTGCCGTGACCCGGACCCGGTTGCGGCCCGCTTCGAAACGGTGGTTTTGAAGCCGTGCGCGCAGTCGCTCAAGGACCAGTTCGGCCTGCTCGCGCGTGACATTGCTGGTCAGGATCACGAATTCCTCTCCGCCCCAGCGGCATATCTTGTCGAAGGGGTGGCGCAATTCATCGCTCAGCAGCACCGCCACCTCGCAAAGCACCGTGTCCCCGAAATGGTGACCATAAGTGTCATTCAGCGCCTTGAAGTGATCGAGATCGACAAAGGTGATCGCGGCCGGGTTGCCGGTGCGGCGCATGCGGGCCAGCTCATCGCTGACAGCCGAGCGGAAGGAGCGCCGGTTGAGCAGGCCTGTGAGCGGGTCAGTCGAGGCGAGCTCTTCCAGCTTTTCGTGCGAGCGCCGGATACGAAGATCGTATTGTGCGGCCAGCGCACCCATCGGGATCGACACGCATAGCGACACCGCCACAGTTGTCTGCATGAGGCTGGGTAGCGTTTCGGGGAGCCCGACCTGGTAGGTGATGGCACTGGAAATCACCGCCATCGCCACCGCGACCAACGGAATCAGGAAGAAAAGCTCGATAGACGATCGCACCTGTTTGTCGATTGTGTTCAGATCCATTTGACGCTCCCTTGCAGAGCTGGATACAGCGATTTCATTATATACCGGTTTACAAGAATGTCGAATTGCTGCGATCGACCGAAAGGTATTCTGTTTTAGTAGACGGAAAGAATTTAATACTATAAATTACAAATAATACGTGCTTTCATTTCAGGATGCGTCGTTTTGAATACTGCAAACACTATCTCGGACGAATGAATTCGGGTCGAGTTCGGGCATTGGTCAGGAAAACGGCCCCGCAGATGGTTCTGCGGGGCCGCTCAGTGTTCCGGTCACCTGTGTGGCGGAAAGCCTATTTTGTCGGGCGGAAACGCTCGAGCTGCGCGGCCGCCCAGTCGCGTCCGCCCCAGCCAAAGGCAATGCCGATCGCAAGCGCCGCGCCGAGGATGATGTATTTCGCGACTTCCAGTATGAATGCGCCACCCGTTGGGTCAAGACCCATGCGGGAGATACCGAGAATGACCGACAGCACGATGATCACCCATTTCACGATGCTCGCGGCGGTGTCGGTTGCACCCGAGCCGGCCGATTTCATGGCATCGGTGATCAGGCGGGCGATAAACACACCGGCAAAGATGATCAGTGCGCCGAAGACGATCTGTGCGCCCATGGCGAGCACCACATTCATCGCATTGGTCAGGGCGGCGAATTCCAGCGCGCGCAGGGCCTGGATGAGGCCGAGCAGAACGATGAAGAACAGCGCCAGTTTTGCGATGATGTTGGAGGCCGTCATGTCGCTGTCGGAGCCGCGCAGCAGGCCAAGCTCCTCAACGGCACTGTCGATCCCGAAACTCGGCAGCGTCCTGCGGGCCAGATCGGATATCGCGCGGCCGACAAAGACGAACACCGTCAGGATGATGCCCGCCAGGATGATATTGTCGAGACTGTCGACAATATTGGAGAGCAGCGCGTTCACCGGCTGGGAAATGCTCTCTATGTTGAGGGCATCAAAGGCCGCAATCGCGCCGAGAATCATCAGGAAGGCCTGCAGGATCGCAGAGACGACGCCTGAAATATTGACCAGACCATCGGCGAAACCGACACGTTCGGGCAGCGGATCGGCGAAGACAAGGAGCGCCTTGGAGGCCTGTTTCACGACATTCGCAACGATGACGAAGATCGCGAACACAAACACGGCCGCGATGATGTTCGGCACATAGGAGAAGATCTCATCCAGCATCGCATTCAGTGGCTGGGTGATCGTCGTCAGTTCCAGCCGTGTCAGAGCCTGGATGACACCCAGAAGGATAATGACCCAGAAGGCCGCTGATGACAGGTTGGCGCCGAGGCTCTTTCGGCCCGGCCCTGCCGTCTCGTTGGCTTTTTTGGCGAGCCCTGTCCTGTCGATGGCCGCGCCGATCAGCCACTTGACGACATATGCCGCAATTATGAAACCGATCAGGATCGCCGCAGCGGCAAACACTTTCGGTCCGTACTCATTGAACTGGTACTGTATGTTGTTCCAGAGCTGTTCCATTTACCCCTCCATTTGAGTTGGATGATGGAGGGCTTACCACAATTTCATCACAATTCACGAGGGGAGCTGACATTTTCGAATGTCCGGTCAAGGTCTTCGCCGAGCGTGTAGGCGACGTAATCGCGCAAGCGGTCGGTGATTGCGCCGGCATCTCCCTGCAGAGCCTCGTCGGGGATTTCCGGTCCGAAACCCATGCGGAAACGCGAGCCCTTCTTGTTGAGCAACTCGTGGAAAAGGGTGATGTCGCGCAATTCGCCGTTCACCCTGGAAAAGAAGTAGAACAGTTTCGAGTTGCGCGCTTCGAGATGCAGCGGAATGACCGGGGCATTCTTCTTGCGCGCCAGGCTCACGGCGGTGGGGAACCAGTCCTGCTCGGTCAGTTCGTCATCAATCAACCTTGCGAGTTTGCCTGATGGAAAGATGACGACGCATTTTTCTGCGGCAAAGGCTTCGCCGGCCTGGCGCAGGGTCTCGCGGGTCTTGGCGGGGCTGCGCTTTTCCAGAACCCATTCCACGGGGATGACGAGATCGGAAAACCGGGGATTGACCCGGATGGCGTCTGCATTGGCGAAGAAGACGACGTCAGTGCGAACCTTGCGGATCGCTTCCCAGACCGCGACACCGTCAGCCAGACCGGTCGGATGGTTGGCGATGACGATGCAGCGCCCGCTGGCCGGCAGGCGATGGGCATTCTCCACCTCCATCCGGAACTGCAGTTTTTCGGCCAGGAAGTCGAAACTTTGCCGCCCGTTCAGCGTCCGGAGATGATCGGTCATTGCGCGGGCATTGTCATAGCCCAGCAGGCTGTAGAGAATCGGGCGCGTCAGAGGCCACGACCAGTGGGCGACGAAGCTCGGGCACCGCTCGCGTATCAGCTCGTCGACAATGTGCAGGTCGCTTGCGCCTTCCGCCGGAAGAAACACCGCTTGCCGGCGGGCAGCGATGGCCGCGGGTTCTTCACTCATATCCGGTTCGCCTCATCACTATCATGCCACCATACAGCATCGCGCGCCCGGCGAAAGCAACGCTGCGCGGCCCGTTACGGCCAAATGTAAACACTTCAGTCATTTTCGCTTTACCAACGTGAAACAGCCACGTGGTTTAACTGGGCTCGCACAAAGATGAAAGCGGGCGGTTTGCCGGCTTTGCACCAGCCATGAGGTAGATTGATGAAAGTGCTGTGGGTCGAGGACCATGAACCTGTTCGCGAAATGCTGGCCATCGCCGCTGACAAGGCCGCGCGCGCCCGCGTCCAGGTCGACCTTGTGATGGCAACCACCCTGATGGAGGCTGAAAGCCGGCTACGGCTGGAGCGCTTCGCACTGGTCATTGTTGACCTGACCCTGCCTGACAGTGCCGATCCGGAAATGACAATTGCGCGCATGGCCAATATGGGCAACCACCGGATTGCCGTCGTGTCGGCGCATGATGACCGCGACCGGGCCGTGCAGACAGCGCTGCGATGCGGGTGCAATATCGCGCCTGACGCCATCGGCAAGGCGGGCCTGCCCTTCAACCGTTTCATCCAGCGTCCCGGCGCCTTCGAGGATTTCCTGCTCGCCCTGATGCCGGCCAGCGCGGCGCCCAGCACGGTGGCGGCCTGACAATTGGTCTTGCCGGGCGCGCGGGTGCCCGGCACGCCGGGCGTGATTGCGCGGGTGGGCGCTTGCCCGCCCCGTCCGTTTCCGGCAGGAACACGGCGGACCAGATGCGCCAGGGCACTTCATGGAATATTTCAGCCAGTTTCCGATCACGTCGGCCCTGATCGCGGCCAATATCGTGGCCAGCCTGATTGCCTTTGTGGTTCCGGACTTTTTCGAACAGAATGTTTTCCGGATCGCGCCCATCCTGAAAAAGGGCGAGTTGCACCGGGTGGTCACCTCGGCCTTTCTGCATGTGAACGGGCTGCACCTGTTCGTGAACATGTTTGTCCTCTACATGTTCGGCCCGGTCCTGGAGCATGCGCTGGGCGCGGTCGGTTACCTGCTGGTCTATTTCGCAGCGCTGGTCGGGGCGAGCCTGTGGATGCTGGCGGACAAGCGCAACACGCCCGATTACAGCGCAGTGGGCGCGTCCGGCGCGATTTCAGGCATTGTCCTGGCCTTCTGCATGTTCCAGCCCTTCCAGATGCTTTACCTGTTCTTCCTGCTGCCGATCCCGGCGGTAGTCTTCGGCATCGGCTATATCATCCTCAGCTACTGGCTGTCGCGGCGTGAAAGCACGATGGTGGCCCACGGCGCACATCTGGGCGGCGCGCTGGCAGGGGTGGCCGCCACGATCCTCGTCTACCCTGATGTGATCGCCATCTTCATGCGCCAACTGTCGGGTGCGGTGTGACGCAATGGGCGCGGTGACGGCATCCTATGAGGCCCGGATCGCGGCGGGCGAACTGGAGCATGATGGCCAGCAGGCGCGTGCGGCAGCGCTGCTTGACGACGTCCTGTCGCGGCTTGCCAGGGGGCAAGGCTGTTTGGGCTGGTTGCCCGGCAAGAGCGAACCGGTCACTGGCGCCTATCTCTGGGGGGGTGTCGGGCGTGGCAAGTCGATGCTGATGGACATGTTCCATGCCGCCGTTCCCGTCGCGGCAAAACGACGCGTGCATTTCCACGAATTCATGAACACCGTGCATGATGATCTCGCCAGCTGGCGTGGGATGTCGCAACGCGAGCGGAAGCGCTCGGGCTGGCGGGTGCGCGGCGCGGGCGATGACCCGATCGCGCCGGTGGCAAAAAAGATCGCGCAGGACGCCCGCCTGCTCTGCTTCGACGAGTTTCAGGTGACCCAGATCGCCGATGCGATGATCCTCTCGCGCCTGTTCACGGAGCTTTTCGCGCGCGGCGTCACCGTGGTTGCCACCTCGAACCGTCACCCCGATGCGCTTTACAAGAACGGGATCAACCGGCAGCTGTTTACGCCCTTCATCGACCTGCTCAAGGCGCATTGCCAGGTCCATGAGCTGGCCTCTGCGCGCGATTTCCGGCTCGAACACCTGGTGGCGGATGACACCTGGCATACCCCGCTCGGGGCCCAGGCGGATGCGGCGATGGACCGGGCCTGGCAACGCCTCACCCTGGGAGCCGAGCCGCAGCATTGCGTGCTGACCATCAAGGGCCGCAGGCTCGAAATTCCGCGTGAAGCGGCCGGGCTTGCCCGGATGAGCTTTGCGGAGCTTTGCGCGCGTCCGCTCGGCTCGGCCGATTATCTGCGCCTCGCCTCGGCGTTTCATACCCTGATGATCGACGCGATTCCCCGGCTCGGCCCGGAAAAACGCAATGAAGCGGCACGTTTCGTCGCGCTGATCGATGCGCTTTACGAGGCAAGGGCAAAGCTGATCGCCAGCGCAGCAGCCGAGCCCGATGGCCTCTATCCGGATGGCGACGGCGCGTTCGAGTTCCAGCGCACCGCCTCGCGCCTGCACGAGATGCGCTCACAGGCCTATCTGTCTGCCGAACACGAAGTGGTCGACGAAACGGCCTGAGGGGATTTGGGACATGAAAAGCCCCGCCGGCAGGAACTGACGGGGCCGTTATTCGCGCGAGGCGCGCAGGGCCTACATGAAGCCCTTGAACTTGTCGTTGAACTTCGAGACGCGCCCGCGTTCGGAGACGCGCCCGGTTTCGCCGGTCCAGGCCGGATGGGTGGTCGGGTCGACATCAAGCACCAGCCGGTCGCCCTCGCTGCCATAGGTCGTGCGCGTCTGGTACTCTGTGCCGTCATTCATCACGACGGTGATGAAGTGGTAATCGGGATGCCCTTCGGATTTCATTGTCTCGTCTCGGCCTTCCAGCACTGGCGGGGAAGCGGTCGCCCGCCGCCCGCAGTCAAAATCAAACTGCGCCTATACAAGCCCGGCTGCGGGGGATCAAGGCCCGGCTGCGCGATTTCCACTTGCCGGGCGCGCCTCGATCGCCCCGACCAGTTCGCGCGCGCTCTCGGGTGTCAGCTGCCCACGCAGGTGAAGCGTGATCTCGCCGCCCGCGATGACAAAGGTCTCCGGCACGCCGGTATGGCCGAATTCGAGCGCGCCCTGCCCTGTGGGGTCCATGGCGATGACATCGAACGGATTGCCATGGCGCGCAAGAAAGGCGCGGGCGTTTTCCTCGCTGTCATCAAAGACGACACCATAGAGCCTGCCGGGATAGCGCTCCGACAGGGACATCAGCAGCGGGTGTTCGGCCAGGCATGGCGTGCACCAGCTGGCCCACAGATTGACGATCACCGGCGCATCGAAGCCAAGCGTGTCGAACGCGACCGGCCCTGTGCCATCAAGTCGCTCCAGCGCGATGGCCGGTGCCGTGCGGCTGGTGCGCTGGAAACCCGGCTTTGTGCCATCGAACAGCTGCACAAGGCCGAGCCCGGCAAACAGGACCAGCGCAATGAAGGGGAGCGCATAGACAAGGCGTTTCATTCGCCGGCCTCATCGTCTTCCGATTGCAGGCGCTCTAGCCGCCGGCGCGCGGCGCGTGCCCGCACCAGTGTGATGGCGGCCAATGCGCAGATCACCGCGATGGCGAGCCCGTAAGCAGCCCAGATATAAGGCCCTGTATCGTCGAAAGCCGGCACCATGATGTCGCCGGTCTAGCCGAGTGTGCGCCGCAGGAGAAGCGCATTTGCACGCCGCGACATGATATCGGTCCGCATCGCGGTGAATGTCAGCGCGGCGAGCAACAGCGTGTGTCCCAGTGCGCCCAGCAGCAGCGGCACGAGATATTCCACCGGCATGGCCGGCCCGCCAGCGCGGATGACGCTTGGCCCCTGGTGGATGCTGGCCCAGATATCGACCGAAAATTTGATGATCGGGACATTGATCGCGCCGACCATGGCCAGGATCGCCCCGGCCCGCGCCGCCTTCTGGCGCGTGTCCATCGCCGCGCGCAGGG
>CAYXQV010000109.1:0-8238 GCA_964467505.1 uncultured Hyphomonadaceae bacterium
GCGACGGGTTCGCCTTCTTCCTCATCGACGCTTTCCAGCCATTTTTCCGCTTCCAGCGCGGCCATGCAGCCCATGCCGGCGGCGGTGACGGCCTGTCGGTAGATGTCGTCGGTGACGTCGCCGGCGGCAAAGACACCGGGAATATTGGTGGCCGTGGAATCGGGCACCGTGACGATATAGCCATTGTCGCGCATCTCGACCTTGCCGGCAAACAGCTCGGTGGACGGCGCATGGCCAATCGCGATGAACACGCCATGCACCGGCAGTTGCGTGATCTCGCCGGTCTGTGTGTTCTTCAGCTTCGCGCCGGTGACGCCGGGCGGTGTGTCATCGCCGAGGACTTCCTCAAGCTCGGTGTTCCACATCACCTCGACCTTGGGATGCTTCATCAGGCGATGCTGCAGGATCTTTTCCGCCCGCAGGCTGTCGCGCCGGTGAACCAGCGTCACCTTTGAGGCGAAATTGGTCAGGAACAATGCCTCCTCGACTGCGGTATTGCCCCCGCCGACCACGATCACTTCCTTCTCGCGGTAGAAGAAGCCGTCACAGGTCGCGCAGGCCGAGACGCCATAGCCCTTGAACTTTTCCTCCGATGGCAGGCCAAGCCATTTCGCCTGCGCCCCGGTGGCGATGATGATCGCGTCGCCGGTATAGACGGTGCCGCTTTCGCCGACCGCGCGGAAGGGACGGGCTGACAGATCGACGCTGGCGATATGATCTTCCGCCGTCTGCGCGCCCATCTTCTCGGCATGATCGCGCATTTTCACCATCAGTTCCGGGCCCTGGATCTCGGCAAAGCCCGGATAATTCTCGACCTCGGTGGTTATGGTCAGCTGGCCGCCCGGTTGCAGGCCGGCAACGACAAGGACCTTGCGCATCGCGCGCGCGGCATAGATGGCCGCGGTCCAGCCTGCCGGGCCCGAGCCGATGATGAGAATATCCGCGTGGCGGCTCGCATTTTCCGTATCTGCCATGTCTGGGCTCCTTCGCGGGGGGATTGTGTCTTGTCTGCTTTATGTATGGTGACTGCCGGGCCAGGAATAAAGCCCGGTCGCGGGTCAAAAGCGCGTGCGGCGGCGCTCAGGCGCGTGCGGGCAGGGGGCTGGAGATGACCTCCACCGTGGCGTGGGAGACATCGAATTGCGCCTCCAGCAGCGCCTTGACCTGCCGCCTTATCGTCTCGCTGCAGGCGCCGGGCGCGGCATGGACATCCATTGTGATCAGCGGGCGCGCTTCATTCAGGCTCCAGGCGTGGACGTGCTCAACCGTCTCGACACCCTCGACCTGCGACATGACGGCATGGCTGATTGTCGCCGGATCGAGCCCCGCAGGCGTGCCCTCCAGCAGGATATGCCCTGCCTCGCGCGCCAGGCGCCAGCCAGCCACCGCCACAAGGAGGGCCACAAGGACTGACAGGAGCGGATCGATCGGCGTCCAGCCGCTCAGCAGGATGACAAGCGCTGCAATGATCGCCGCCACCGAGCCAAGCAGGTCGCCAGCCACATGCCAGAGTGCGCCGCGCAGGTTGAGGTCATCGTGGTCGCCGCCATGCAGCACGGCAAAGGCAATGATGTTGACGAGAAGGCCGAGCACGGCAACGCCCATCATCACCCCGCCGAGCACGGGTGCAGGCTCGCGCAGGCGCTCTGCAGCCTCCCAGACGATCCATACGGCAAGCACCAGGAGGGAAAGGCCGTTGACGAAGGCAGCAAGAACCTTGACCCGGTGAAAGCCATAGGAGCGCCGTGCATCGGCCGGCCGGTCGGAAAGGCGGTAGCCCAGCCAGGCAAGACCAAGCGCGCCGGCATCCGTCAGCATGTGCGCAGCATCGGCAAGCAGCGCCAGTGAGCCCGATATCAGACCGCCGGCAACCTCGGCAGCCATGAAGCCGAAGGTCAGCCATGCGGCAAAGGCCACGCGCCCACGTGCATCCTTCGTGTCACCGTGGACATGTACGTGGCCGTGGTCGTGGGACATGGCGTGCGACATGGCGCGAGTCCACGGCGGCGTCAAACAAAATATGTTTCAAATCAACGCGCAAGAAACGTGATAGCGTTACGGGGCTGGTTGTGAGCCATGCAGCCGCGTGCGCTGCAAGGCCTTGTTTTGACGCTTTTCCGTGCGGCGAGCCAGTCTCCGGTTCGCCTGCTAATCACTGACAAAACGCTTGAGCTTTTGCCGCGTCGGCATTTCGATGTCGAGCAATTCACTGCGTTTGTGCTGCATCGCGGACCTGATGACCTTGAGGTCGCGGACCAGCCGGCGCAGGCCTTCCGGCTCCAGCGAGGCGGCATGATCGGTGCCCCGCCAGGTCCGGTCGAGGGTGAAATGGCGCTCGATCCAGTTTGCACCCAGCGCATAGGCCGCCACATCTATGGCAATGCCCAGGTGGTGCCCTGAAAATCCTATATCGCCAACGCTTTCGCCATAGGTCTCGCGAAGCCGGATGATCTCCAGCAGCGCGGTGTCCTCGGCCGGCACCGGATAGCCCGACGTGCAGGCGTAAAGGAGCAGGTCGCGCTGGCGGTTGCGGTCTGCGAAGAAGGCCACGATCGCCTCTTCCTCGCTGCGCGTTGTCATGCCGAGCGACAACTGGATCTGTCCGCCATAATGATCACAAAGGAATCCAAGCATCTCGAAATCGAGATTGCAGGCGGACGGTATCTTTATGAAGACCGGGTCCAGCGAAGTGATCTCGCGCGCTGACACCTCGTCCCAGACCGATGTCGAATAGATCAGTCCCCGCGATTCAGCGTGTTCCTTCAGGCGGCGGTGCTGGTCGAGATCAAATTCGAGAAATTCGCGATGCGCGCCATAACTCTCGCCATAAGCATTGTGTGGCACGGGATGGGGCGCATCATAATGGTCGGGCGCGAGCAGGGTGCGCACATGGCGTTTCTGGAACTTGACGATGGTGCCCTTGCAGAAATCGGCGACCGTATCGATCATCTGGAGGGCGATGTCGAAATCGCCTTTGTGGTTGCAGCCGATCTCGGCGATCACCTGGGGGTCTTTTGTCGGGATATGCATGAGGTGCGCACACTCTGGGTCACGGGAATCTGCAAATCATTAAGCCCCGGCGCGGGTGTGAGCAACCCGTTCGACCGCTTCCAGAGCAGCTTGCAGTCGGCTGGCGAGCGGCGCCTGCCAGTTTGCAACGAGGTCATTGAGCGCAATCGTTGCGCCCTCCTTTTCGGGAAACCGCTGCGTGTGTTGCAGGGTCGCGATCGCGTCCTGAACCTGCGCCAGGCTCGCGGCCGAACAGATCAGCGGATCGTCAATCTTCGGGATCACGTCGCGTGCCGATGGCAGCGCCACCGTTATCACGTGCAGGCCAAGTGCCCGCGCTTGAAGGAAGCCGGTCGAACTGGCCGTAACGATACAATCATACGCGCCAAGGTCGCGGCCTGACAGCGGCCCGGTCGCCGGGAGGATCGTCGCGGCGCCTGCAAATTCCGCGATGCCCTGCATTTCGTCATCACCCTGGGCGGGATGGAGCCGGATGTCAGCTCCGAGCGCTGCAGCGCATCTGACGAGCGGAAGATATTCGGCCTGCCAGCCCTGCGCGGAAATGCGTGAATATCGCAGGCTTGGCTGGGCCAGAAACAGCAGCCGCAAGGGGCTGCCAGCCGTGCGCAGGCGGACCTGGCGGGGCGGGCCGTCTGCAAGCTCCATCAGCGGACCAACCGTTGCTATGCGGGCGGCAGGAATGGCGAACTGCCGCTGGATCTGCCGCGCCATGTGTGGGCCGTGCACGATGGCGAGATCGGGCCGGGTATGGGCGAAGAACTGACCTTTCAGCAGCCAGTCATAAAGCTTGAGGTTGATCCCTGCGCGCCCGGCAATGGGGCGGCCTGTCCAGAGCCGGGCAGGCAACCGGCCCGCAAGGCGTTGCAGTGGGCTGCGCGCGGGCGGTTCGAAGCTCAGAAACCCGTCCTGGACCAGTATCCGGGCCAGTCCGATGTCGCGCGCGGCCAGTCCGACATGCCAGGCCGGGGCTGACTGGTCCTGAAAGAGAATCAATGCGTCGGCCGGGCAGGTGCGCATGGCGTCGCGCGCTGCCCGGCGTATTCCTGCGAGGCGTTTGCGTGTCGGGTTGCCGGCGCGACACTTTCGAACTGTCAGTCGGAGCGTTTCGGCGAGCTCGAATTGTCCGACATCATCCGACCATTCCGCGAGCATCAGCTCGACCGTGGCGCCTGCGGCCTGCAGGTGATGAGCGATCTGCACATGCAGCCTGGTCTCGCAATAACACAGGAGTTTCACCGCATTCTCCCGGTGGCGTGCGCGCCGACAGACCCGCTGCCGGGTGCGTCCTGGCAGCGGCGAAACAGCCTCGCAGAGCGGCACTTGTCGCTTCGGGGTAAATCCATTATGCGGTCGGCAAGTTGCAAGGGATTAACGATGTTCAACGACAAGAGTATTCTCGTCACGGGTGGGACGGGCTCGTTTGGCAAGCAGCTGATACGCACGCTTCTTGACCGGTATAACCCCCGGCGCGTGATCGTCTACAGCCGCGATGAGTTGAAACAGTTCGAGATGCAGTCGAGCTTCGGTCCGCTGGAAAATGTTCGCTATTTCATCGGAGATGTGCGCGACCGGGTCCGCATGCGCCAGGCCATGGAAGGGGTCGATTACTGCGTGCACGCAGCCGCCCTCAAGCAGGTGCCTGCTGCCGAGTACAACCCGATGGAGTGCATCAAGACCAATGTTCACGGCGCCGAGAATGTCATCTCCGCGTGTATCGAGAACAATGTGAAGAAGATCATCGCGCTGTCGACCGACAAGGCGGCAAAGCCGATCAATCTTTACGGGGCCACCAAGCTCGTATCCGACAAGCTGTTTGTTGCCGCGAACAATGTGGTCGGCCAGCGCGATACGCGTTTTTCGGTCGTGCGCTACGGCAATGTCATCGGCTCTCGCGGGTCAGTCATTCCCTTCTTCCGCAAACTGATCGACGAGGGCGTCGAGGAGCTTCCGATTACGGATGTCAGGATGACGAGGTTCTGGATCACGCTCCAGCAGGGGGTCGACTTCGTGCTGAACAATTTCGAACGGATGCTTGGCGGGGAAATTTTCGTCCCAAAGATCCCGAGCACGACAATCACCGACCTTGCCGAAGTCATGGGCGAAGGGCGTCCCTACCGCGTTGTCGGCATCCGGCCTGGCGAGAAGCTGCACGAAGTGATGTGCCCGCTGGAAGATGCCCACCAGACCATCGAGTTCGACGACTTTTTCATCATTCGACCGACCATCAAGTATCACGGCCGTGACGAGAATTTCACCCAGACTGCGATTGGTGAACGCGGACGGCCGGTGGCCCAGGACTTTGAATACCAGTCCGGAACCAATCCGGAAGTTCTTGGCCCAGACGAGATCCGGGAAATGCTCAAGCAGACGGGTTTCGACAAGTGATACCTTATGGGCGCCAGCATATCGGGCAGGCCGAGATCGATGCCGTCGTCGAGACGCTGAAATCGGACTTCATCACCCAGGGGCCGAAGGTACCTGAATTTGAAGGCCTGATTGCGCAGATGTGTCATGCCGGGCATGCGGTCGCCGCCAACAGTGCGACCTCGTGCCTGCATGTGGCCTGTCTGGCGCTTGGCCTTGGCCCCGGCAAACGGCTGTGGACGAGCCCGAACAGTTTTGTGGCCTCTTCGAATGTCGGGCTGCTGTGCGGCGCAAAGGTTGATTTTGTCGATATCGATCCGTCGACATTCAACATGTCGGTTGACACGCTGGCGGCAAAGCTGGCTGCGGCCGAGGCGCGCGGCGAGTTGCCCGATATCGTCATGCCGGTGCATTTCGGCGGTGAGCCCTGCGATATGGAGACGATTGCCAGGCTGGGGCAGCGATACGGTTTCTCGATCATCGAGGATGCCTCGCACGCGGTCGGTGCGCGCTACAGGGACACGATGGTGGGAAGCTGCCGCTACAGCGACATCACGGTGTTCTCCTTCCATCCGGTCAAGATCGTGACGACAGCCGAGGGAGGGTGCGCGACAACCAATGATGCCGGGCTGGCCCGCAAGATGGCCTTGCTGCGCTCGCACGGCGTCACGCGCGACGCCGATCTCATGGCCTGGGAAAGCGATGGCCCGTGGTATTATCATCAGGTCGAACTTGGCCTGAACTACCGCATGACGGAGTTGCAGGCGGCCCTGGGCACGGTTCAGCTCGCGCGGCTGGAGCATTTCCTGGCACGTCGCCATGAAATTGCGGCGCGTTATCGCGAGGCTTTCAGGGATCTTCCTGTGCACGTCCAGGCGATGGGCCCGGACAGTTATTCCGCGCTGCACCTCTTCATCATTCGCCTGGGTGATGCCTATGGGCCTGATCACCGCGCGAAGATGTTTGCCAGCATGCGCGAGAAGGGCGTAGGTGTGAACGTGTTGTACATCCCCATTCACACACAGCCCTATTACAAGGCGCTTGGCTTCAGCCCCGGCGACTTCCCTGAATCGGTCGCCTATTATGAGCGCTCGATGGCCCTGCCAATGTTCCCCGATCTCACCGATGACCAGCAAGGCCAGGTCATTGGCGCTGTCGAGGCCTGCATCGCGGAACTGGGATGCGTCTGACTTGATTTCGGCCCTTATCCCAGCACGAGGTGGCTCGAAGCGGATCCCCCGCAAGAATGTGCGTGCGTTCTGCGGAAAGCCGATGATTTCCTGGGCGATCGGGGCAGCCATAGAGAGCGAAGTGTTCGACCAGGTCATTGTGTCGACGGATGATGCGGAGATTGCCGAGGTGGCGCGCGCGGCCGGCGCGGTCGTCCCACGGCTCCGACCGGTTGAGCTTTCAGACGATTTCGCGACCTTGGACGCCGTTGTTCGCCATGGCCTGGAGGATTTCGCGATTCCGGGCGACCTTTGCCTGGTCTATGCCACGTCTGCAGGACTTCGCACCCGGCGCCTGATAGAGGCTGCGGAGCTTTTCGAAAGCGCGCCGGAAGTCTCTTTCGTGATGGGTGTGACGCCGTATCCCCACCCCATCCAGCGGGCCGTGCGCCTTGATGGGGGGCGGGTCGAGATGATCGACCCGGAAAACGCCGCGCGCAGGACCCAGGACTTGCCTGAGCGCTATCATGATGCGGCGCAATTCGTGTTCGGACGGCGCCAGGCATGGCTGAGCGGGCAGACGGTCTGGACAGCGCCGACACTGGGCGTGGTCATTCCGGCCGATGAGGGGGTCGACATCGATACCGAAGATGACTGGCGGCGCGCAGAGCGCCTGATGCAGTTGCGTCTTGAGGCCGGCGAATGATGAAGGCCCATACATGCAAACTTCGTAATTCAACGTCAAATGGCCTTGTTTTGGTACCAGACTTCGTGCACCTAACGCGCAGTTCGGATGCTTTCCAGTCGGGCATGATGCCATTTGACCGGTCCGAAAGAGTTACACGATGGCCAAGGAGCGAGCGATGAAATTCAGAACGAACACCGAGGGGCGCCATGTCGGCCTGCGTGCGAGCGCGGGCGTTCTTGTTGCGGCCGCGATGTTGTCGGCCTGCGACACTGGTGAGCCCGTGACCACGACGGACGCACCGGCCCCAGCAGTGGTTGACAGTTCACCTGCGCCAGAAACCGCGTCCAATCCGCTGGCCGCGCTGACGGCGGCTGCCGAAGCCGGCGATGCCCAAGCGCAATATGACCTCGCGCGTGCATACGAGACGGGCAGCGATGTCGAAAAGGACCTGTCGAAAGCGGCAGTATGGTATTTGAAGGCTGCTGATCAGGGCGTGCTTGGCGCACAGGCCAACCTTGGCCTGATGTACTGGCGCGGCAATGGTGTTGAGCAGGATCATGAAAAAGCAGCCTATTGGTCGGTCAAGGCCGCCGAGGGCGGTTCACGTCAGGGTGCTTATGTCGCTGCGCAAATGCTGACCAGTGGAGAAGGCGTTGAGCCGGACGCGGTCGCGGCATGGAAATGGGCCTCGGTCGCGCAGTCGCTGGGATTTCCCAATGCGGGTGAACTGGTGAGCGAAATCGAGGCAGGCATGTCGGCTGAACAGGTCGAAGCCGCCCGCACGGCGCTCGCGGAATTTGAATCTGCAGAAAACTGAAATCTGGCGGACGCCCTGCGGGGCCCGCCCCACGTCGCCAGCGGCGTCAGCCTGTCCGTGTCTGGAGTGCTGTCTGTGACCGGATGGCCTTCCAGGCAAGAACCTTCGCCAGCAATTTGCCGTCCGGCCCGCGCCATTCGGCCTCGACATAGCCGGTGGTTCGTGAGCGG
>CAYXQV010000110.1:0-2713 GCA_964467505.1 uncultured Hyphomonadaceae bacterium
GTTTCAAGCCGGATTGCTGTTGCAGGCCCGTGCCACCGGGGCGAAACTTCGCCGGTGTATCGCGGACGGGCCAAGCCGGGCGAGGGCTTCGCCGTGGGCGCGCGTGCCATAGCCTTTATGAGCAGCAAAACCATAACCTGGGTATTCGTCTTCGGCGGCAATCATCAGCGCATCGCGGGCGGTCTTGGCGAGGATGGAAGCGGCTGAAATCGCGGGATGCAGACCGTCTCCGCCGACAATCGTCTCAGCCGGGCAGGGCAGGCCCTCCGGGGTGTCATTTCCGTCAATCACGCAGCGGCCGGGCTTGTGCGCAAGGCCCGCGATCGCGCGGCGCATGGCAAGGTGTGTGGCAAGGCGGATATTGAGCCGCTCGATTTCCTCCGGCCAGGCCCAGCCTGTGGCGCAGGCGAGCGCGCGACCACGGATCTCTGAGGCCAGTGTTTCGCGTCGCTTCGCGCTGAGCTTCTTGGAATCGTCAAGTCCACTTATGACAGTGTCGGGCGCAAGGATCACAGCGCCCGCACAGACCGGCCCGGCCCAGGGGCCGCGTCCGGCCTCGTCGACACCGCAAATCAGGTCTAGGGTGTCCATGACATTTTCCTCACATGGAGCCGCAAGGGAGACCCACCATGACTGACAGCCAGATCATTCGCATGCACGAAACCGGGGGACCGGAGGTGTTGCAGATGGAGCGCGTCGCTCTTGAACTGCCCGGCCCTGGCGCAGTGCTGGTGCGCCAGAGCGCGATCGGGATCAATTTCATCGACACCTATCATCGCACCGGGCTTTATCCTGTGAAACTCCCATTCGTGCCGGGCTCGGAAGGTGCCGGAGTGGTCGAAGCTGTCGGTGAGGGGGTCACGTCGCTGGCGCCCGGCGACCGTGTGGCCTATCTCGGCTCGGGCACTTATGGCGAGCATTTCACCGGCCCGGCGGCGCGGATGCTCAAATTGCCTGACGATGTGACAGAGGAGACGGCTGCGGCCGTCCTGCTGAAGGGGTTGACGGCCTGGATGCTGCTGTTCGAGGTGCGCCGGGCGGCAGCCGGCGAGAGCGCGCTTGTCTGGGCGCCTGCCGGCGGTGTCGGCTCGCTGCTGGTGCCGTGGGCGACAAGTCTCGGTGTGCGGGTCATCGCGGTGACATCGGGTGAGGAAAAGGCCCGGCGCGCACGCGAGCTTGGCGCGCAGGAGGTCCTCTACAGCAGCGAGGACGTGGCGGCGCGCGCGCGCGAATTGACCGCGGGGGCCGGTGTTGATGTGTCCTATGACAGTGTCGGGCGCGCGAGCGCCGAGGCCTCGCTTGGTGCCCTGCGACCGCGCGGCTGGTGGGTCAGCTATGGCAATGCATCGGGGCCTGCCGCGCCGGTCGCGCCCGGCCGGCTGGGACAGTTGGGATCGCTCGTGCTCACGCGTCCGGGGCTTTTTCATTTCGTGTCCACGCCCAATGATCTTGCGCGCGGAGCCGCCGCCCTGTTCGGTGCCCTTCGGACAGGCACGATCAGCGCCCATATCGGCCACAGATATGCCCTTGCCGATGCCGCAGATGCACACACGCAACTCGAAAGCGGGCAAACGGTCGGTGCCAGCCTGCTGGTCCCCGGCTGAGCGGTAACGGCACGCAGGGTCATTGCCGGGCAAGCGCTTCACCGACAGCCTTGATATCGAGGTCCAATAACAGTTCCGGGTCTATGTAGAAATCGCCGGCACGATCCTCGCTGCCTGCGTTGCGCCATTTCACACTCCAGTGCAGGTGCGGACCTGTCGTACGTCCCGTGTTGCCGACCGCGCCGAGGTGCCTGCCTGCGGGCACCATATCGCCGACTGCGACATCGATTTCAGACAGGTGCATGAACACCGAGACCAGACCGTGCCCATGATCGAGGAAAATCGTGCCGCCTTCATAATAAAGTTCAGGATCGGCCAGGATGATGGTCCCCGCCGCGGGCGCAGTCACCGGCGTTCCTGTCGGCGCGGCAATGTCATAACCGCGATGCACCGACACTTTCTCGCATGGCTCACCTGTCTGTGCGCTCACGCCGACATATTTGCGCGCCGGGCCAAAAGGCGAAGAGGTCCGCCCCTCGGCAGGCCGCACAAATCCGTGCAGTGCGCCGTCGCCACCGTGGAATAATGAGAAGGCTTCCTGCTTTTTCACCCAGCTGCGCGCGGCGTGTGCCTTCTGTTCGGACGTGCGTGCATCAACTTTGTCGCAGTCGAGCCCTTCGATCACACGGAACTCATCGCTGCGCGGCGCAACTGCCAGCGCCAGTTGCATATCATCCGCTCCGGGCCTGCGTATCGCGATCTCCAGTGTGCCCGGTGCGTCGCGGCGCAGTCCGAACATTGCCCACCCGTCCGGGCCTGCGCGGACCTGTCCCTGGCTCCACTGGAAAAGCGTGCCCACCGGTCCCCTGCAGATCACAAGCCCGCCTTGCTGCAGCACGCCACCACATCCTGTCGCCATGCCAGCAGACCCCGCGCCATCAAGGGAATCAGTGGCTGCGTCAGGTGCCATTGCGAGCGCAAACAACACAAGAATCAGGTCGCGCAACAGTGTCATCAATCTTCCCCTCGGTGCATTCGGATGTGCGCCGCTTGCGCATCCAGATATGCTTCCTGCCGATCGACGCTCCAATAGCGCAGTGCCTGAACCGGAATTCTGCGCCCGGTCACGGCGCAAATTACAAAGTCGCCAGGCGCCAAGACTTCAATAT
>CAYXQV010000110.1:2813-8102 GCA_964467505.1 uncultured Hyphomonadaceae bacterium
CTGCGCCCGGTCACGGCGCAAATTACAAAGTCGCCAGGCGCCAAGACTTCAATATCGCCATCAAGATAACGAAGTCTCGCTTCTCCGGGCTGGGTCAATCGTTTGAGCATGGCCTGAGGATGACCGAAAACGCCGCAAAAGAAAACCCCTTTCTGGAAAAATGTTCCTATTGTGTTCGGAAGAACATATGTGATACAAACAGGTTCGGAGAATTCGGCGGGGCCTTGCCAAGCCCCCGTTGCGGATGACAGATGGAGTGAGCAGATGAGCAAACCGGCCCTGCAACTGGTGAATAAGGATAGTGTCGTGGACAAGCAGAAAGCCCTTGAGACGGCCCTGAGCAATATTGAGCGTTCCTTCGGGAAGGGTTCGGTGATGCGGCTCGGCGACAACAAGGCCCTTGATATCGAGGCGGTTTCGACCGGCTCGCTTGGCTTGGATATCGCACTGGGAATAGGCGGACTGCCCAAGGGGCGGGTGATAGAAATTTTTGGTCCGGAAAGCTCGGGCAAGACTACGCTGGCGCTGCATGCGGTGGCTGAAGCACAGAAGAATGGCGGAGTTTGCGCCTTTATAGATGCCGAGCATGCGCTTGACCCGGTCTACGCAGGCCGTCTCGGCGTCGATCTTGACGATCTCCTGGTCTCGCAGCCCGACACGGGTGAGCAGGCGCTGGAAATTGCCGACACGCTGGTTCGCTCCGGCGCGGTCGAGGTCGTGGTGATCGATTCGGTGGCGGCGCTGACCCCGCGCGCCGAGATTGAAGGGGAAATGGGTGACAGCCTTCCCGGTCTTCAGGCGCGGTTGATGAGCCAGGCCTTGCGCAAATTGACAGGCTCGATCTCGAAGACGAATTGCATGGTGATCTTCATCAACCAGATCCGGATGAAGATCGGGGTGATGTTTGGCAGCCCCGAGACAACGACCGGCGGCAATGCACTGAAATTCTATGCCTCGGTCCGTCTCGACATTCGCCGGATCGGTTCGATCAAGGACCGCGATGAGGTCATTGGAAACCAGACCCGGGTGAAAGTGGTCAAGAACAAGGTTGCGCCACCCTTTCGTCAGGTTGAATTCGATATCATCTATGGTGAAGGGATTTCGAAAACCGGCGAACTGATCGATCTTGGGGTCAAGGGTGAGGTGGTCGAAAAATCAGGATCCTGGTATTCCTACAATGGCCAACGGATGGGCCAGGGGCGAGAGAAGACACGTGAGTTCCTGAAGGCAAACCCGGCGATTGCGGATGAAATCGAGGACGCGGTGAGGCGCAATGCCGGCCTGCTGACTGAGGACATGTTGACGGCGGGCATGGGGCTGGTGGATGAAGCCGATGAGGCTGGGTCCAGCGAGACAGCTTGATTTTACGGGTTGCTCGGCAGGTGTCTTGGCGCGGCGCTGCTGCGACTTTATATAGCGATAACCGGCCAAGGGGCTGAAAAGCATCGGAGTGAAATTCTTAATGTCCAGCGTCAAAGCGCTCCGAGAATCCTTCCTGTCCTTTTTCGAATCACAAGGGCATGCGCGCAGGGCTTCGGCGCCGCTGGTTCCGGAGAATGATCCCTCACTGATGTTCGTCAATGCGGGCATGGTGCCTTTCAAGAATGTGTTCACAGGGGCTGAGGAATCTGATGTCCTGCGGGCCGTATCGGCGCAGAAGTGCCTGCGCGCGGGGGGTAAGCACAATGATCTTGACAATGTCGGCTTCACTGCGCGTCACCACACATTTTTCGAAATGCTCGGCAATTTCTCGTTTGGCGATTATTTCAAGGACGATGCGATTGACTTCGCCTGGCGGTTTGTGACGCGCGAACTTGATCTTTCGCCTGACCGGCTTGTTGTCACTGTCTACAGTGAAGATACGGACGCTGGGGCTATCTGGAAAAAAGTGGCGGGCCTTCCGGATGACCGGATCATTCCAATCGCAACAAGCGACAATTTCTGGTCGATGGGAGATTCGGGGCCTTGCGGTCCCTGTTCGGAGATCTTTTTCGACCATGGGCCGGATGTTCCCGGTGGGCCACCGGGCAGCCGCGATGAGGATGGTGACCGTTTCATCGAGATATGGAACCTCGTTTTCATGCAGTATGACCAGTCGGCGGATGGCGAACGTCGGCCACTGCCGAAACCCTCGATAGACACGGGAATGGGGCTGGAGCGCGTTGCTGCGGTGCTGCAGGGTGTCCACAACAATTATGAGATTGACCTTTTCCGTCATCTGATTGCATCGGCTGAAGATGTGTATTCCTGCCGGGCTGTTGGTGCGAATCGCGCCTCCTTCCGGATCATTGCCGATCATCTCAGGGCCGGAGCCTTCCTGATTGCTGACGGTGTCCTGCCGGCGAATGAGGGGCGCGGCTATGTGCTTCGCAGGATCCTGCGACGTGCAATGCGACACGCACACGCGCTGGGCGCGCGCGAACCGGGCATGCACAGACTGGTCGGGCCAATTATTGGTGAAATGGGTGAAGCCTATCCGGAACTGGGCCGCGCGTCTGCGGCGATAACCAGCGGGCTGGAGCAGGAAGAGGCGCGTTTTCAGCGCACGCTCGGGCGCGGACTTGCCCTGCTCGATGAGGCCAGCGCGGGCCTGGAGAAAGGTCAGGAACTTGGCGGCGATGTCGCCTTCAAACTTTATGACACTTACGGATTTCCGATTGACCTGACACAGGATATTCTTCGTGGTCGTGGGATCGGGGTCGATGCGCCAGGTTTCGAAGCCGCGATGGAGCGTCAGCGCGAGGGGTCACGCGAAAGCTGGTCGGGTTCGGGCGATGCTGCGACAGAGCAGGTCTGGCGAGACTGCCTCGGCAAGGCGGGTAAGAGCGTCTTTACCGGTTATGACAGTCTTGAAGGGCGATCCAAGCTTGTTGCATTGGTGGCTGGCGGCCGCGCACGCAACGATCTTGAATGCGGCGAGGCGGCGCTCGTTTTTGAAAAGACACCTTTTTATGCGGAAAGCGGCGGCCAGGCCGGGGACCGGGGTGAAATCCGATTCGCGAACGGCGCGCGCTTTCTTGTTCGTGATGTCACCCGACCCGTGGGCGGGCTGCACGTGCATCATGGTGAACTTGTCGAAGGTGAAATCGCGCTTGGAGACACCGCGAAACTTGTCGTTGACCGTGAACGCCGGCGCAGGATCATGGCGAATCATTCGGCAACGCATTTGCTGCATGCGGCGCTCAGGAATCTGCTTGGCGAGCATGTCACGCAGAAAGGCTCACTGGTCGAGGAGGACCGGCTGCGCTTCGATTTCTCGCATGGCGCGGCACTCACCGAGGCCGAGACTGAGGCCATCGAAGCGGAAGTCAACAGCGTGATCCGGCGCAATGCGCCGACGACAATCGAGGTTATGACGCCTGACAAGGCGATCGAAGCGGGCGCGCTCGCCCTGTTCGGTGAAAAATATGGAAATGAGGTGCGTGTGCTGAGCATGGGCGGGCTGCAAGCCGGAAATGAGCGGGCCTATTCGGTCGAATTGTGTGGCGGCACACATGTCGAGCGCACTGGCGATATCGCACTCTTCGTGATCACGGCCGAACAGGGCGTGTCGGCGGGCGTGCGCCGGATCGAGGCGGCAACCGGCGGCGAGGCGTTCGATTACCTGAAGGGCCGCGCCCAACTGGCCGCAGATCTCGCCGACAGTCTTAAAGTTCCGCTGAAGGATCTTGGGGGCCGGGTGTCGCTGCTTTCGGAAGAGCGCCGGCGTCTTGAGCGTGAGAATGCGGAACTTCGAAGGAAACTCGCGCTTGCCGGCGACACAGGCACAGCGTCAGGACCTGCAGTCGAGACAGTCGGGAATCTGCAATTCATCGCCCGCGTGGTTGACGGCGTCGGCGGCAAGGAGTTGCGCAGCCTTGTCGATGAGGCGAAGGCGCAGATCGGGTCGGGAATCGTTGCCTTTGTGGGTGTTTCGGGCGGCAAGGCGGCCGTCTCGATTGGTGTGACGGATGATCTGGTCGACCAGTATTCGGCGGTAGAGCTGGTCCGCCTGGCCAGTGCGAAAGTCGGCGGCAAAGGCGGGGGCGGCCGCGCGGACATGGCCCAGGCCGGGGGGCCGGATGGCGAAAAGGCGGATGCTGCGATCGCAGCGGTCCGCGACGCGCTCGGAAACTGATTTCTTCGGGAGTCGCCGCTGCTGGCCCGGCTTTGCCGGACGGGCAGGCTGGCGGTTCTGGAATGGTCGGAGTGAGAGGATTCGAACCTCCGGCCCCTGCCTCCCGAAGACAGTGCTCTACCAGGCTGAGCTACACTCCGACCGCAAGGCCGGGTAAATACGCCGCTGGACGCACGAATGCAAGCCAATCATCGGCCGGGAAGACGGATTTGCGCAGGCGCCGAGCGGCCGCCATTCGGGAAATTGTGATATTGTGGGAGGATGATCGATTTTTCCGATGACGCGGCGCTTGATGCGGCCCTGCGGGCACGCGGTCCGACTTGCGCTGACCGGGTTGTCGTCTGCGTCACCACGACCGGGACTTATTGCCGGCCGTCATGCCGCGCACGCAAGCCGAAGCGGGAAAATGCGGTTTTCCGGTTCAGCACAGAGGCCTGCCGGGCCGCCGGCTTTCGTGCCTGCAAGTTCTGGGCGCCCGATGGTGTCAGTCCGCCGGCCGGGCCATGACAATATCGTCAAACACTGCATCGCCTACCTGAAACTGACGTGTCGCGACGGTTGCAAACCGGTTGCGACGATAGAATGCGATGGCGCGGCTATTGCCCTGATATGTGCCCAGCCAGATCTGCGGCGCTGCGCAGGCGCGGGCATGCGCGGCCGCGACATCCATCAGCGCCTGCCCGGCACCGCAGCCATGCATCCGCGACAGGCAATAGATGCGCTTGATCTCGATATCCGCAGGGCCTGTGCCACCGGGCAGGCCAGGCGGGCAGGTGACGAGATACCCCACTGGCGCGCGCGTTCCGGGGATTTCTGCGATCCAGCAGGCGGTGCGCGGGTCGGTGCTGGCGAGAAAACCGGCATAGACGCCTTCGCTGTGCTGGCGCGCGCAATGGGCGACAATTTCCGGTCGGGGAATGTCGAAGATGAAGGCATCGAGAAAGCTCGCTGCGCCAATCAGCGCCAGTGTGGCGGCGTCATCCGGGCTGGCGCGGCGAAGACTCAGTTGCATGTTCTGGCCCGTCAGGCGGCTGGCCTCGTTGCGTCAAACCGGGCGCGCATGCCGGCGCTCTCGGTCAGGACATCAACCCGCCGCCATGGCTTTTTCGAAGTTTTCCGCGACCGCTTCGAGGAAGCCTTCCGTGGTCAGCCATTCCTGCTGCGGGCCGACG
>CAYXQV010000111.1:0-8090 GCA_964467505.1 uncultured Hyphomonadaceae bacterium
TATTCAGGCGCCGGCGTCTTGGGCATATGGCGGCACAGATCGGCAACCGGGCAATGCCAGCATTCCGGCTTGCGTGCCTTGCAGACATAGCGTCCGTGCAGGATCAGCCAGTGATGCGCACCGCGCCTGAAGCCCTTCGGCGTCACCCGCTCCAGGCCAGCCTCGACCTGCTCGGGCGTGCTCCCCGGCGCAAGCCCGGTTCGGTTGGCCACCCGGAAGATATGCGTATCGACTGCGAATGTCTCTTCGCCAAAGGCTTCATTGAGCACGACATTCGCCGTCTTGCGCCCAACGCCCGGAAGCCGTGTCAGCGCCTCACGCGTGCGCGGCACCTCACCGTCGAATTCATCGACCAGAATCCTCGACAGCGCGATGACATTCTTCGCCTTGTTGCGCCACAGGCCGATTGTCCTGACATGACCGGCCACGCCCTCCTCACCCAGAGCGAGCATCTTTTCGGGCGTGTCGGCCTGCGCAAAAAGCCCGCGTGTCGCCTTGTTGACACCGACATCGGTGGCCTGCGCCGAAAGGACCACGGCCACCAGCAGCGTGAACGGATCGGAATATTCAAGCTCGGTGCGCGGTTCAGGCCGAGCCCTTGCCAGGCGGGAAAACAGCTCTGCTGCTTTGGCACGTACCATGGTGCGCGGTGCGCGGCGCTTTGGACGGGTCGCACCTTGCGTTTTTTCTGACATAATGGCTGTTCTAACCCCTCTGGTAAGGGCGGCAAGCTTCGCCGGCTGACAACCGGCTGGGCAAGGACGGATGGGTGAACTAGTTTTTGCGATGATGACAGACCGAACGCCGCTCCTGCCTGTATATATTGACGCGACGCTGACGCCGAACCGGTCGCTCAGCCCTGGCGCCTTTACGCTTTTCATGTGCGCCGTGGCAGTGGTGAGCTTTCTTTCCGGGCTGGCCTTCCTGCAGATGGGCGCCTGGCCGGTGTTCGGCTTTTTCGGTCTCGACGTGCTGCTGGTCTGGCTTGCATTTCGCTGGCATCGCGGCCGCACGCCAGAGCAGACCCGCGTGCGCATCACCGCAGAGTCGGTCGAGCTTCACCACCGTGACAAGCGGGGCCGCGAGACGTCCGCCCAGCTGCCATCCGCCTTTGCACGCATCGAACTGGACGAACCGGTCAGCGCCTATAGCTGGTTGCGTATAGAGCATGGCCGCACCGCCTTCATCATTGGCCGGTTCCTGACCCCGAAAGAGCGCTCCAGCCTTGCCGCAGCACTGCGCCTCGCCCTGAAGCGGGCCCGTGCGGAACGCCACCTGGCATAAAAAGTGACGCCTGCGTCATGGTTTTTGTTTCCAAGTCATGTTAAGATCGTAGCGAATGGTTGAAAAAACACCGGATCCACGTCTTTCAGGAGGAAATCGATGGCCGATACGCTGCACACAGTTGCCAAACCGCTGAAGCGCCCGGAGATCACGAAGCGCGAGAAACTCTACGAAAGTCATACCGAAGTGGGCGCTGACATCCCGCCGGCATCCGATGTGGATCTCGCCACGCTCGACATCGCCGACCCGGAACTCTGGCGTCAGAACAAGTTCTGGGACCGGTTTGTGCGGATGCGCGATGAAGATCCGCTGCACTGGTGCCCCGACAGCTTCAGCGGCCCCTACTGGTCGGTCACGCGCTATGAAGACATCATGGCGATCGATACCGACCACAAACGTTTCTCCTCGTCCTGGGAGCATGGCGGCATCACGCTCGGCGGTGCGATCGAGGATTTCGAATTGCCCATGTTCATCGCCATGGACGAACCGCGCCATTCCGAACAGCGCAAGACGGTGCAGCCGGCGGTCGCGCCGAACATGCTGAAGGAATATGAGCCGCTGATCCGCGCGCGCACGCAGGGGCTTCTCGACACGGTTCCGGTTGGCGAACCCTTTGACTGGGTCGATACGGTGTCCGTTGAACTGACAACCATGATGCTCGCCACCCTGTTCGACTTTCCGTTCGAGGACCGCCGCAAGCTCACACGCTGGTCTGACGTGGTGACCAATCCCTACAATCCCGACATCTGCCCGGGCGGAATCGAGCAGTGGAAGGAAGAACTTCTCGAATGCCTGACAACCTTCCAGGGCATCTTCCAGGAACGCGGACAGGTGCCGCTCAAGAATGACCTGGTGAGCCTGCTCGCCCATGGCGACAAGACCCGGGACATGACCCCGATGGAACTGCTCGGAAACGTCATCCTGCTGATTGTCGGCGGCAATGACACGACGCGCAATTCGATGACGGGCTCGGTACGCTTCCTGAACCAGAACCCGGGGGAATTCGACAAGCTCAAGGCCGATCCCTCGATCATCCCGAACATGGTGTCGGAGACGATCCGCTACCAGACGCCGCTTGCCTATATGCGTCGCACGGCACTGGAAGATGTCGAGATGCACGGCAAGACCATCCGCAAGGGTGACCAGATCGCCATGTGGTATGTCTCCGGCAACCGCGACCCGCGTCACTGGGACCGCCCGAATGAGTATCTGATCGACCGCAAGAATGCGCGCAGCCACATCTCCTTCGGCTTCGGGATTCACCGCTGTGTCGGCAACCGCCTGGCCGAGCTTCAGCTGCGGGTGCTGTGGGAAGAACTGCTTGAGCGCTTCTCGCATATCGAGATGCTTGAAGAGCCGAGCCTGACCTCAGGCGCGTTCGTCAAGGGCTATACGTGGATGCCGGTGATCTGCCACCCGAAATAACCGGCTTGCGGATATCTGGACCATCCGAGCTCTGGCCGACATACAATTCGGCCAGGGCAACCAGGTTTCACGGCGCCACGGCGGACAGTTGCCAGGCCACCGGCCGCTCCTCGCCGTCCAGGCAGAAGCTCCGGGGTTCCGGAGGTGTCCAGCCAGCCGCCTCGAACAGTTCCATCACCTGCCTGACATCCCGCTCATCAAGCGCCGCAGCGAGCATTGAGGCCATCCGGCCTGCATAAGCGGATATTTCGGCCTCCATATCGTCCAGCCAGCCGGCAATGTCGCCCGGCAGATAGCTGGCGCGGCGCTCATAGAGCCGCTGCGTGCCGGCATAAAGGTGCCCGGCAAGCCCGTTGCGATGCGCCGGATCATCCCGGCAAAGCGCCATGAGCCGGTCCTGTGCTGGGCGGAATTGCGCAGCGCCAGCATCGAACCTTTCAGTGTCGGCCGAGAAGACCGCATCGAACAGCCCGCGCGCCGCCGCGATGAAGCCGGTCTCGCCAATCGCTTCGACGCGCGCCAGATTGACCTCGCATTCTGCGGCAATCGGGCTTTGCGCCCTGTGCGCGATCGCGACAAATCTCGCCCCCGGCGCGCCCAGCCTGATCGCTTCGCGGGCCGTAGGAACAGGGCCGGCATATTCGAAGCCGAACTGGGACACGATGAAATCGAACGCCCCGCCGGCCAGACCGGTGTCCTGCGCCCCGGCGACGACACCGCGCACCCCGGGCAGCGCCGCGCGAAGTGCTTCGATGGCACCTGTTGAGACATCCACGCCGGTAAGATCTTCCAGCCCGGCTGCGTGCGCCGCCCTGAGCGCCGAGCCTGCCCCGCAGGCCAGGTCGAGCACGCTGGCTGCGTGCGGCGCGCCGTCGAAGACCGACCGCCAGAATTGCGCCAGAGCGGGGTCCTGCTCGATCCGCGCGCCGGCCAGTGCCTCTCCGGTCGCTGCGGCAGTGCGCCCGCTCCAGTACCTGCTCCAGTCGCCGGCGGTTTTGTCGGTCATGCTTTCAGGCTCCGTTTCGCCGGGCGCAATCGCCACCTTGTGCGCGCTTGCGCTGGCCTCTATCGAAAGGGATTATGTCAGATACACAAGATTCCCAAACCGGTCCAAGCCTGCGCCTTGGCACGCGCGGCTCGCCCCTCGCCCTGGCGCAGGTCAATGAAATCGCACGCGAACTGGAACGCCTGTCAGGCGGTGCGGTGCGCGGCGTTCCCGTCAGCTTCACCACAAAGGGTGACCGGCTGACCACGGAACGGTTGATCAATTCCGGCGGCAAGGGGCTGTTTACCCGCGAGCTCGACCTGGCGCTGGATGAGGGGCGTATCGATGTCGCAGTCCATTCGCTCAAGGATGTGCCGAGCGAGTTGCCGCCGGGCCAGGAATTCGTCGCCTTCCCGGAGCGCGCCGATCCGCGCGACGCCTTTATCTGCAATGTCGCATCACACCCGCGCGACCTGCCGCAAGGCGCGACCCTCGGCACCGCGAGCCTGCGACGCGAAGCGCAGTCCCTCGCGCTGCGCCGCGACCTGAAAGTCGTCACGTTCCGCGGAAATGTGCAGACCCGCATGCGCAAGCTCGATGAAGGCCAGGCCGATGCCACCTGGCTGGCCATGGCCGGCCTGGAACGCCTCGGCCTGACCCATCTTGGCCATGCCATCGACCCCGATGACATCCTGCCAGCCGCCGGACAGGGCATAATCGCCTGCGTGGCCCGCACCGGTCAGCTGCCGGCCGCTGCGCTGGACGCCTTTCGCGCCATTACGCATGCGCAAACGCGCCGTGCTGCGCTGGCCGAGCGCGCCTTTCTGGCCGAGCTTGACGGCAGCTGTCGCACGCCCATCGCCGCGCATCTGTTCGAACGCGACACGCATTGCGAACTGCGCGGTGAGGTGCTGATGCCCGATGGCAGCGCGCGCTGGACGGCCGCCGGCACCTGCCCACTCGATGCCGACGATGACACGCTGGTCGCGCTCGGCCGCCGGCTTGGGCACAATATCCGCGAGGCGGCCGGCGGCGACCTGCCGGCCTTCGAAGACGATTGAGCGCGCCGTGCGTCCTGATCACGCGCGCCGCGCCCGGCGCTGGCGAAACGGCCCAAAGGCTTGCCGCCGCTGGCTACGAGGGCCTGGTCAGCCCGGTGATCAGCCTGCGCCGCATTGAGGATGCGCGGCTACCCGAGCTTCGCGATAATGCCGGACTGGTGTTTACCAGCGCCAATGGTGTTCGCTTCTTCGCGCAAGCCACCGGGCAGCGCGAGCTGACCGCCTGGTGTGTTGGCCCGGCAACAGCGCAGGCAGCGCGTGCGGCCGGCTTTGCAGATGTCCGCAATGCCATGGGCAACGCGCATGACCTTGCCGCCCTGATCAGGTCGCAAGCCGGCACTCGCCGCGCACGCCTTGTCCATGTCGCCAACGCCGCTGCGGCAGGCCATCTCGCCGCGACACTGCGCACAGCCGGCTTTGAAGTGGACTTCATCGCGCTTTATGAGGCCGTGCCGGCAAATGAGTTGACCCGGCAGGCCCGCGAGGCCTTCGACGCGGGCACGATCAGCGCGGTTCTCCTCCATTCGGCAAAAGGGGCGCAGGCCTTTGCCGGGCTCGCACGCGCTGGCGCCATCGACCTTGACCATGTCCACGCGGTCGGCGTCTCGCACAACGCACTGGCACCGGTGGCCGGGCTTGGTTGGGCCGGGCTGGCAAGCGCCGCGCAGCCCAATGAGTCGGCACTGATTGCTGCATTGCGCCAAGTGTTAACCCCGCCTTGAGCCGCCCTGTGTCTACTATAGGCTATAATGATGACCGATGATGCCGAGACACCTGCGATGAATGCGCAAACCGACGCAGCAGAGCCGATCAATGCCGAGTTCGAGCCGGCAAGAGACGCTGCGCCGCGCGTAGAACGTGTGAACAAGCGCGGCCCTGGCTGGCTGTCGAGCTTTATGATGATGCTGCTCGCAAGCGCTGGGGGCGGTGTCATCGGCTATGGCGCGGTGCTTTATGCGCCCGAATGGCACGGCACACCCGGCCTTGAGAGCCTTGCCGGGCAGCAGGATGCAAATGCCAGCGCGCTCACCGGCCTTTCCGCGCGTCTCGAAGCACTGGAAGACAACGCGCTGCAGGAGGCCGGCGAGCCAGCGCAAGCAGAACCCGACACGCGCCTTTCGGCCCTGCGCGCTGAAATCGAGGACATGATCGAGGCTGGCGCGCGTGAACGCGAACGCGGTGACAAGCTTGCCCGGCGGGTTGCGATACTCGAAGGGGCCGGCGAGCGCGACGGCGCCTCGCCTGAAGAGGTGACCCGGTCGCTCTCGGCCCTGAACGGGCGGGTCGATGCGCTTTCCGAGCGGCTTGAAGGCCTGGATGAGGGCATCGGCGCGGGCGCTTCCACCACTGAAAGGATTGCCGGCGAAGCTGGCGCCATGTCGCAGGAAATCATCTCGCTGAAGGCACAGATCGCTGACCTTGAGGACACTGTTGAAGCGCTCGCCAGCCAGCCGCAGCCTGAGGCCGGAAGCCTCGGCAAGGCCGCTCTTGCCCTCTCGCAGATCGAAGCTGCCGCCCGGCGCGGCCAGCCCTTTCCGGGCGCACTTGCAGACCTCTTTGCCGCAATGCCGGATGCTGCGCCTGTCGATGCGCTCGGCCCCATCGCCAGCACCGGCGCGCCCACCCTGGAGACGCTGACGGCAGACTTTCCCGCAATCGCGGTCCGGGTGCGCAAGGCCGGACAGGACGCCACCGCTTCGCAGGCCTCCGGGCTCGCAGGGCGTGTTTTCGGCGAATTGATCGAAGTGCGCCGCGACGAGGACATCCCGTCGTCACGGGCGCTCGACACAGCCGGCACGGCGCTCGAAACGGGCGATCTTGGCGGTGCCATCGCGGCACTGGAGGCCCTGGAGGGTGATGCAGCCGAAGCTGCCGCGCCATGGCTCGAAGCGGCCAGCAAGCGGCGCACACTTGAACGCAGCCTTGATATGCTGCGCCTGGAACTGATGAGACAGGAGCCCTGAGGCCAGAATGATACGCGGCACGACACTTTTCTTTATCCTGATCCTTGCCGGAATGGCGGCCCTTGCCGGCTACTGGCTGTACTCGCTGGAAGGCACCGTCGAAATTGCGGTTCCGGGTACCACGACGAGCTTGCCGCTCGGGCTGGCCCTGCTCATAGGCGTATTGGTCGCCGGCCTTGCTGCGGTGGCCTGGTGGATTCTTGCCGGTCTGGTCACACTGCCCTGGACGGTCGGCCGGGCGAGCCGCGATGCAAGGGTGAAAAAAGCCAACAAGGCGCTGGCTGAGGGGCTGCTGGCAGCTGAGGCAGGCGATGCGGGCACCGCGCTCAAACTTGCAAAACGGGCAGCGAAACATGCCGATGATGACAGGCTGAAACTGCTGCTGGAAGCACGCGCGGCCGAGGCGGGTGAGAACTGGAGCGAAGCTGAACGCGCCTGGAGCGAACTCATGCAACTGCCCGGTGGCCAGCTGGCAGGGCTTCGTGGCACGGCGTCTGCTGCCATCGAACGTGGCGATGCAAGCGGGGCGGAAAAACGCGCGCGCGCAGCGCTGGAGCTGAAATCAGGCGCGGAATGGCCGTTCAATTCCCTGTTCGATATCCAGGTCAACCAGGGCCGCTGGGATGGCGCGCTGTCGACGCTGGCGACGGGTGAAAAGCGTGGCCTGATATCGGGCGACAGTCTGCGCCGGCGCCGGGCCGTGCTGCTGACAGCCCATGCCGCCGGGCTTGGCGGGGAGCGCCGCCAGGATGCCCAGCGCGCGCTTGCAGACGCCATTCGCGGCGCCCCCGGCTTTCCGCCTGCCGCCTGGCACGGCGCGCGTCACCTGATGATCGACGGCAAGGTGAAGCCCGCCCAGAACGTGCTCGAAATGAGCTGGAAGGCACGCCCGCACCCGGCGCTTGCCGAACTCGCCCGCCGGCTGGTTCCCGACGAAAATGCCGCCGAGACCGGCAAGCGTCTCGAAGCGCTCGTCAAGGCCAATCCCGGCCATCGCGAGAGCCGGATTCTCAAGTCCGAGCTGGCAATGGAAAACGATGAGTGGCTTGGCGCGATCCGTGAACTTGCACTGCTCATCGAGGAGAAGCCAACCGCCCGGCTGTGCCTGCTGATGGAAAAGGCGCTCAAGGGTTATGGCGATCATGGCGAGGCCGGGCGCTGGGCCCGCATGGCGATGACCGCTGCGCGTGAAGCCGACTGGTCAGACATTGACCCGGGCGGTAACGCCTTCGACTATGAGACCCGCGACTGGTCACGGCTCGTCTATGCCTATGGTGATGCCGGCGACCTGGTGCACCCGCGCCACGAAACATTTGCCCGCGAACTGGCAGCTGGCGCGAGCCGCCGGGCGCTGCCGGCGCCGCGAGACAT
>CAYXQV010000112.1:0-7970 GCA_964467505.1 uncultured Hyphomonadaceae bacterium
AGTGCCAGCCAAGGCGCGTGAGCAGCATCTTCAGCTGCGTGTAGGTGCAGTTCTGCGCCTCGTCGATCACCACGAACGCATTGTTGAGCGTGCGCCCGCGCATGAAGCCGATGGGGGCGATCTCTATCAGACCCTCTGCGATCATGTGCTTGAGCTGTTGCGGGCTGAGACGATCTGAGAGCGCGTCATAGAGCGGGCGCAGATAGGGCGCGAGCTTGTCTTCCATGGCGCCGGGCAGGAAGCCGATCTGCTCGCCGGCCTCGACCGCCGGGCGCGACAGGACGATACGGCCAACAAGGCCCTTCTGCAGCGCCTCGACGGCCTTCGCGATGGCCAGATAGGTCTTGCCCGTGCCTGCCGGGCCGAGCGCACACACCAGTGAATGGGTGTCGAGGGCCTTCAGCAATGCGGCCTGGTTTTCCGAACGCGGCTTGATGTTTTTCTGATAGCGCTGCTCACGCGCCGGCTGAGCCTGTTTCGGGCCCTGCGTGCGGCGCTGGTCGGCATCGTCAGGGTGCCAGCCCCCGTCTATCGCATAGAGATCGGCGCGTTTTGCCGGCGCGGACTTGTCGAAGAAGAGCGCTGCATCAATCTCGGCAGCGGCCTTCATGCGCTTGGCGGCATTGCGTTTTCCCATGGATGACTCCTTTTCGCTGGGCACAAAAAAACCGCTGGGCGGTGATGCGCAGCGGTCACTAAACTCAGGATTCGGGGAAAGACCGGGGCAAGGCCCGCCGGGGGGCACTCTGCTTTGGCGCGAGCCTTCAGATGATCGATGGCCCATGGGCAGCCGCCCTCTCCCGTCGAATCTGTTTACGAGTTCACTCTAGCAGGGTTAATCGACGGTTACGTGACATTTCGCGCGCGTAACAAGTCAGGACAGGACAAAGGCGAGAAGAGATGGCGATATACGAAATAGACGGCGTGTCCCCGACCCTGCCGGAAAACGGCAATTACTGGGTCGCAGAAAGCGCGACAGTCCTCGGCCGGGTGATACTCGGGCACAATGCCAGCGTCTGGTACGGCGCGGTCCTTCGCGGCGACAATGACCCGATCACGATTGGCGAGAACACCAATATCCAGGACGCGAGCGTTATCCATACCGATATCGGCATGCCCTGCACCATTGGCGCGAATGTCACTGTGGGTCACATGGTCATGCTGCATGGCTGCACGATCGCCGACGAGAGCCTGATCGGCATTGGCGCCACCATTCTCAATGGCGCAAGGATCGGGCGCAACTGTATCATCGGTGCCCATGCGCTGATCCCGGAAGGCAAGGAGATCCCTGACAATTCGCTGGTCATGGGCGCACCGGGAAAGATCATACGGCAGGTCAGCGAGCAGCAGGTCGCCATGTTCGGACTGTCAGCCCGGCACTATGTCGAGAACTGGAAGCGCCACCGCGACGCGGTCAGGCGAATCAGCTGATCGCGCTGGCTCAGTCGCGGCTGGAACCGCCCGGATGGTCGCGCGCCCTCGCCTCGCGCAGGGGCCAGGCATGATCGACCCCGCCATGGCCGGCGCCGAAACCGGGTGAGCGACGGATCGCCTCCAGCAGGTAGTCGCGCGCCTGGCGCACCGCATCGCAGGTCTCAAACCCCTGCGCGATGAGGGCGGCAGTGGTCGAGGCGAGCGTGCAACCGGTGCCATGGGTGTTGCGGGTATCAATCCGGGGCCCCTCCAGAAGCCATTCGCCGTCGTGGGTCTGCAGCACATCGACGATCACATCACCGCTCACATGCGCACCCTTGACCAGCGCTCCCAGCGCACCGGCCTTCAGCAGCCACTCTGCCGCCCGGCGCTGTCCATCGACGCTCTCGACCGGCCTGTTGGTCAGGATTTCCGCTTCCCAGGCGTTTGGCGTGACCAGCAAGGCTTGCGGAATGAGCAGCGCGCGGATCGTGTCGATTGCAGCTTCCGGCAACAACCGGTCGCCGCTGCTTGAGACCATTACCGGGTCGATGACGCGCGGCAGGTCGCCAGCATGCTCATCAAGCGCCTCGGCAATTGCCTCGACCAGCGCCCGCTCACCGAGCATGCCCGTCTTGATGATGTCGGCACCAAGGTCAGCCAGCGTCACCCGTATCTGTCCGACAACCGCCTCGACCGGCACTGGCCAGACCCCGTGAACCGCCAGTGTGTCCTGGACCGTGACCGCCGTGACCGCTGTCATCGCGAAACCACCCATGGCAGTTATCGCCTTGATATCGGCCTGCAGGCCGGCCCCGCCCCCGCTGTCTGAGCCGGCAATGACCAGCACCCGCCCCTGCGGAGCCATTTGCTGGCCATCATCAACCATTCTGACGATTCTTCACCCGCGCTATGGCCAGGCCGTCATGGCCCTTGATCCCGACCTGTTGCAGAATGATCGCTTCCAGCTGCGGATGTTCGGCCAGGGCCTGGTTGAAGGCAGCCGCACCAATGGCCTGCGGGTCGACACCGGCCGGTGCGAGCACGGCGCCCTTGCGCACGACATTGTCGGCGATGACAAGCCCACCCGGACGGGTGAGCCGCACCGCATGGCGCAGATAGGCCGGGTAGGATTCCTTGTTGGCGTCGATGAATACGAGATCGAATGGCGGCGCGATCGCGGGCAAAAGCTCCAGCGCTGCTCCCTCGCGCACCTCGCAGCGCTCCGAAAGCCCGGCAATCTCCAGCGATTTTCGCGCCACGGCGACATGCGCAGGTTCGCGCTCCAGTGAGGTCAGTTGCCCGTCTTCGGGAAGGGCGCGGCCAAGCCAGATGGTCGAATAACCCGCAAGCGTTCCGATTTCCAGGATACGCCGGGCCCCGGCAATCTTCGCAAGCAGGTAAAGCAGCTTGCCCTGTCCCGGCGAGATTTCAATTTGCGGCAGCCCGGCCTCGCGTGCCCGGTCAATCGTGGTCAGCAGGGCCGGATCGTCATCCACGAACAGGCTGTTGATATAGGTATCGACCGCTTCAAAACTGACCCTGCCTGCCATCCGGGCGGCTCCTATGGCGCTGCATCCGCCGCCGGCTTGAGCACCGAGAGGCTGCGAGCGTTGAGGTTCCTGGTGTCGGGGCCGGCATCCGCTGAAACGCTCACAATGGCGCCGCGCCCGCCACTGCGTGCGTCCATACGCACCGAAAGCCTCTCGCGAGCGGACGCCCATTCGCGTCCCTTTGGAAAGCGGTAGAAGATGTGCGCGCCGATCTTCTCGGTTCTGACCAGACCCGAATTCCAGACCGGATTGACATAATTGGCGTGGTAATGCGTCGCCTCGCCGGTGCGCGGCTCGTGAATGCCCATCACCACCTGGGCCGCAACGGCTTTCGCAGTCTCCCAGCGGGCACCGTGCGGGCGAATCGCGAGCGCCCCGTCGCAGGTGAAGGTGAACTGGCAACCCGTGGTGCGCGTCGCTCCCTGATAGACGACTTCGCAGACAGAATTGGGATAGCGATGGTCCTCGACCCGGTTGGCGATGACCTCGGCCACTGCCAGTTGTCCCTGCGTGCGTTCACTGCGCGCTTCGTAATAGACCGCTTCGGCCATGCACTGATGTTCAGCGCGGACATGCTCGGCACGCTTGAGGTCGCCTGGACGAAAGCTTGTCACCGATCCGAGCGCCGCTTCATCCCTGTCACGACCGGAATAGCGACCGAGCGTGGAGTTTCCCTCACGCGCCAGCGAATATTCGACACGCACCAACCAGGGATGCGCCGCGATTGAGGGCGCGCCGGGAAGCGCACGCGCAGCTTCACCTCCGTCGCGCAACTGCGCAAAAACCTGAGCCTTGAGCCGCGCATTGGCAAGTTCACGCTGGTGCTCGGCGCTTTCGGAAATAGCCGGCATCGCCCAGGTGACTATGCCAGCGCAGGCGACCGCCGAAACT
This sequence comes from uncultured Hyphomonadaceae bacterium, assembly GCA_964467505.1. GTDB lineage: Bacteria > Pseudomonadota > Alphaproteobacteria > Caulobacterales > Hyphomonadaceae > UBA5336. Next base: position 3,858 of record CAYXQV010000112.1, read on the forward strand.
GCGTGGAAGGCGACCTTGCGCCGCTCAGTGTCAGTCATAACAGCCCACCATTGGCGCAAGGCCAGCAATTGCCGGCGGCACGACCCCAAAAGGGATACAGAATCTCTTGAATTGGTTAACACGTTCTAACCCACCAGTCTCTTTTTCCTCACGCGGTTTGCCGCGTTGGTTCAGCTGCTCCACGGCTCACGAGCGCGCGAATGCCGACTGCCCCGCATATGCTACTACACGCTCACAAAGCAAGAAGTTCGCCATTTGGCCGGGTCGAATTCGTGTGACTGACCACAGCCCAGGAGCATGCCCTTGCTCCCGACACATGAGTTTTTCACCCCAATGCCATGTATTTTCGATCTTTTTTAAGACGGAAAAGTTACGATCACGTAAGCGACACCCTGACACATGTTGCAAAAACGCAACATTCTTTTCATTGCGCACAAGGCACCCGCTAACCGATCAGCGCGTTTTCAGCGCGGCATGTGCCGCCGCGAGTCGGGCAATCGGCACGCGATATGGCGAGCAGGACACATAGTCGAGCCCGATTGTGTGGCAGAATGACACGGATGCCGGATCGCCTCCATGTTCGCCGCAAATGCCCAGCTTGATACCAGGACGCGTCTTGCGGCCACGCTCGGCTGCGAGTTGGACAAGCTCACCGACACCGGCCTGGTCGATCGTCACAAACGGGTCTTTTTCATAGATGCCCATATCCTCGTAGACCTTGAGGAAGCGGCCGGCATCATCGCGCGAAATGCCGAGCGTGGTCTGGGTCAGGTCATTGGTGCCGAAGGAGAAGAAGGCCGCCGATGCCGCGATGTCACCGGCACGCAGCGCCGCGCGTGGCAGCTCGATCATCGTTCCGACAAGGTATTCCACGCTTTCGCCGGCTGTCTCGAACACCGCCCTTGCCGTGCGATCGACCAGTTCCTTCAGGATGGACAGTTCCGCATGGGTCGCCACCAGCGGGATCATGATCTCCGGGATCGGCTTGCGACCCGTGGATCGGGCCACCTCGACCGCTGCTTCGAAGATCGCACGGGCCTGCATCTCGTAGATTTCCGGATAGGTGATCCCCAGCCGGCAACCGCGATGTCCGAGCATCGGATTGCTTTCATGCAATTCGCCCGCGCGCCGCTTCAGAGCCGCGGGATCAAGCCCTGACGCGGCTGCGACGCCTGCAAGATCCTCATCGGTATGCGGCAGGAATTCATGCAGTGGCGGATCAAGCAGCCGGATCGTGCAGGGCAGTGCGCCCATGATCTCGAAAATCTCGCGGAAATCGGACCGCTGGAAAGGCAGCAGTTTCTCCAGGGCTGCGCGGCGGCCAGCCTCGTTCTCCGCAAGGATCATGGCACGCACGACCGGGATGCGTTCGGCATCGAAGAACATGTGCTCTGTGCGGCAAAGGCCAATGCCTTCTGCGCCGAAGTTCACAGCCGTGCGCACATCGCCGGGTGTATCGGCATTCGTGCGCACTTTCAGCCTGCGAGCCCTGTCGGCCCACTCCATCAAATTTGCGAAATCGCCCGACAATTCGGGCTGCTGCATCTGCACAGCGCCAAACAACACCTCGCCAGCCCCGCCGTCGACAGTGACGATGTCGCCTTTCCTGACCTCCCGGTCGCCGACGCGGAAGACGCCGGCCGCCGCATCGATCTGCATCGCACCGGCCCCGCAGACACAAGGCCGGCCCATTCCGCGCGCGACGACTGCCGCATGCGATGTCATGCCGCCGCGGGCTGTCACGATCGCTTTTGCAGCATGCATGCCGTGTATGTCTTCCGGGCTGGTCTCGACCCGCACGAGGATCACATCCACGCCCTTTTCCGCCAGCGAAGCGGCCTCGTCGCTGTTGAACACGACCTCGCCCATGGCCGCGCCGGGGCTGGCCGGCAGCGCCTGGACAAGCACGTCGCGAACGGCATCCGGGGCAATCATGGGGTGCAGAAGCTGGTCAAGCTGGCCGGGCTCGAGGCGCAGGACCGCCTCCTCCTCACTGATCAGGCCGTCGCGCGCCATGTCGACCGCGATCTTCAGTGCTGCAGCAGCGGTGCGTTTGCCGTTTCGCGTCTGCAACATGTAAAGCTTGCCCTCCTCGACCGTGAATTCGAGGTCCTGCATGTCGCGATAATGGCGCTCCAGCGTGTTGGCGACATCCACCAATTCGCGGTAAACAGCCGGCATGGCGTCTTCCAGCGAGAGCTCCTCGGACTCAAGCGCCAGCGCGCGTGCCTTCGAAATCGGCGCCGGCGTGCGGATGCCGGCCACCACATCCTCACCCTGCGCATTGATCAGATATTCGCCGTAGAAAATGGCCTCGCCGGTCGACGGATCGCGCGTGAAGGCCACCCCGGTGGCAGAGGTCTCGCCCATATTGCCAAACACCATGGCCTGCACATTCACCGCCGTGCCCCATTCATGAGGAATATCATTGAGCTTGCGATAGGTGATCGCCCGGTCATTCATCCATGAGCCGAAGACAGCGCCAATCGCGCCCCAGAGCTGGTCATGGGGATCATCGGGGAAGGGCTTGCCCAGCTTGTTCTGGACTGCCTGCTTGTATTGCGTGATGATTGCCTGCCAGTCATCGGCCGACATGTCCGTGTCGAGCTGGTAATCCTCGCGTTCCTTGTAGTCCTCGAGAATTTCCTCGAACACATCGTGGCGCAGGCCGAGCACGACATTGGAATACATCTGGATGAACCGGCGATAGCTGTCATAGGCAAAGCGTGCGCCGGCGCGTTTCGCCAGCCCTTGCGTGGTTGTCTCGTTCAGGCCGAGATTGAGCACCGTGTCCATCATGCCCGGCATGGACGCGCGCGCGCCAGAACGCACCGAGACCAGCAGCGGGTTTTCCGCATCGCCAAAGCGCTTGCCGGCACGCGTTTCCAGCAATTCCAGCGCAGCAGCGGTCTGCGCTTCCAGCCCGCCGGGATATTTCCGGCCGAGATCGTAGAAGCTGGTGCAGACCTCGGTCGACAGGGTGAAGCCCGGCGGCACCGGCAGGCCGAGCTTTGCCATCTCGGCAAGGTTTGCACCCTTGCCGCCGAGAAGGTTCTTCATCGACGTGTCGCCGTCGGCGTCGCCGCCACCGAAGGAATAGACCCAGGTCTCACTCGCGTCCTGCATGGCCGGTTCACCCATTTCAAACAACTCCAGGTCAGTTCTCGATCTTCGAAAAATCCGCAACAGTGTGAAGAGCATCCCGGATCGACGCCAGAATCAAGAGCCTGTTTTGGCGCACTGCCGCATCATCCACATTCACCATCACATCCTCAAAAAATGCATCCACCGGCCCGCGCAATTGTGCAAGCGCAGTCATGGCGGAGGCAAAATCCTCCTTTTCCAGCGCGCCATCAAGCGCCTTGCGCGCGCCCAACACCGCGTCATGCAAGCGGCGTTCCGTATCCGCAGCAAAGAGCGCCGGATCGGGCGCGCCGGAATAGTGCGCGCCATCCTTCTTCTCCTCGGCCCTGAGGATATTCGCCGCACGCTTGTAACCGGCCAGCAGGTTCGCACCGTCATCCGTGGCGAGGAAATCGGAGAGGGCCTCGACGCGGCGGGTGATCAGGACGAGGTCGTCATTTGCGCTCACGGCTGTTGTCGGCTGCGCCGACGCCTCCGCGGGGGCGGCCTGACCGGCCAATTCTTCCGAGTATTGGGGGCGCTCGCCCTTGCCGCTCTGCGGCGGGGCGCCCAGCGCGAAGACGGCGTCGATCAAGTCGTGGCGCTTTCCCTGATCGCGCATGACCTGCTTGAGGCGGTCCGCGAAGAAGGCAAGGAGATCGGGAGCAATATGAGCGACATAAGCGTCAAAATTCTCACTCAAGACTTCACCGTCTTCAAGTTCTCGGCGAAATTTATCACGCACGTCGGATGGTTCTAGCTTAGCTAACCGATAGGCTTGCTCAATGTGTTCGGCTTCCTCTCGGCGCTCACGTCCAAAAATGCGGCCGATCAATCGAGCAGCCGCAACATTCGACCAGGAATTGAGTTCAAGGCGCAGCCCATTCTCCAGCACAATCCGCACCACGCCCAGCGCTGCGCGCCTCAACGCGAAGGGGTCCTTGCTGCCGGTGGGTTTCTCATCGATCGCCCAGAAGCCGACCAGCGTGT
>CAYXQV010000113.1:0-7944 GCA_964467505.1 uncultured Hyphomonadaceae bacterium
CCCGCGTGTTATCCGAACCGCAGGAACGCGTCATGGATATCGATCGTGGAGTCCTTGCCAACGGTGTCAAGGCAGGTCAGGCACCAGCCTTCGGCATGGCTGCGCCCGAGATCGCGCAATTGTTGCAGGAATTTCCAGCGGGTGTCGAACTTGCTCTCCAGCGACAGCTCCCGCAGCGCCTCGCCGCCATGGATGGCATGCACGTTAAGGCGTCTGTACTTGCGCTTGACCCGGTCGGCCAGCCAGTTTTCATCGAGAAGCTTGCGCACGAACGAGATCGCACGCAATTCGCTGATCAAAGCCGAATTGAAGCTGATTTCATTGAGCCGGTCCTGGATGGCGGCGGCCGTTTTCGGTGTTCCGCGCCGCACCAGCGGATTGATCAGGACCAGGAGCACATCTCCGGGCGCGTCGGAATAGATCAGCGGGAACAGCGCCGGATTGCCCATGTATCCGCCGTCCCAATAGGGCTGGTTGTCGATTTCGACGGCCTTGAAGGTCTGTGGCAGGCAGGCCGAGGCCAGCGTCGCCTCGAGCGTGATTTCCTCGCCATGGAAAATGCGCACCCGGCCGGTTTCGACATTCGTCGCCGCGATGTGCAGGTCGACCGGGGCATTGCGTGCTGCCTCGAAATCGATGATCGCGTCGAGGGCATCGCGAAGCGGATTGTAGTCGAACGGGTTGAGATCATAAGGGCTGGCAAAGCTCTGCAGCGCCGTGGCGAAGTTGAACGGCGTGAAGGCGGTAAACGGATTGAACGCCTCGAAACTGCTTTGCATCGGCGTTGGAGCGATGGCCTGCAGGGGTGCGCCGCGCCGCGAGACTTCATGCCAGAAGTCCTCGAGTGTCGCGCGCGCGCCTGCGGGTCCATTTTCGTGCAGCCCGCTGGCGAGTGCGACGGCATTCATCGCACCAGCGGACGTTGCCGTGATCGCACGGAACTCAAGGCTGGGCTCCTCAAGCAACCGATCGAGCACACCCCAGGTGAAAGCGCCATGGGCACCCCCGCCCTGAAGCGCCAGGCTGATGGGTTTGGTCTTGGTCACGATTGTTCCTAATCCCCTTCCTTGTTTCCGGAAAGCCCGCAAGGATGATGCATCGCAGCAAAAGACGTCAAGAAGGCGGCAGTGGCGGGCTGCAGATTTGGCGGCATGAATGCCCGTGGCCACGTGTAATCGCGGAAAAATACGCCTGCGCGGGGCCGCTGCACCTTGATTTCCCCAACGCGATGGCACCTCATCTGCTCCAGAGAAACGATAACAGGAGGAACTCCAATGACCTATGCTCCCTTTGATCTGGCTGGAAAAGTCGCGCTCGTGACAGGCGGCAATCGCGGCATCGGCTATGGCATGGCCGAGGCGCTGGCCGCCTCGAATGCGCATGTGGCCGTCTGGGGTCGCAAGCAGGCGGCCAATGAAGACGCGGTCGAAAAGCTCTCCGGGCTTGGCACGGGAGAGGTGAAGGCCTGGCAGGTCGATGTCTCCGACGAGCAGGCGGTTGTCGAGGCAATGGCCGAGACCGGGCGGGCTTTCGGGCGTATCGACAGCTGTTTTGCCAATGCCGGCGTCGGCTTTGGCGCGCCGTCATTCACGCAGCTGGATACCGAGACCTGGCGCAAGAACATGGCTGTCAATCTTGACGGTGCGTTCTGGACGCTCCGGGAGGCGGCAAAATCGATCGTCGAGCGTGCAAAGGCGGGCGATCCGGGAGGCACGCTGGTCGGCGTTGCCTCGCTCGCAGCGATTGAGGGGGCGGCCCGCAACCAGGCCTATGCCGCGACCAAGGGCGGCCTGATCTCCATGTTGCGGGGCATTGCCGTCGAACATGCCCGTCATGGCATTCGCGCCAATGCGATCCTGCCGGGCTGGATCGCCACCGACATGACCGAAGCGGCACAGAATGCCGCTGTCTTCCAGGAAAAGGTGATCTCCCGTGTGCCCGCAAGGCGCTGGGGCGAGCCGGCCGATTTTGGCGGTGTGGCCGTCTATCTCGCCTCGGACGCCTCGGCCTACCATTCCGGCGACACATTCGTCATCGATGGCGGCTACGCGATTTTCTGACGGGCGTTTTTGCGCGCGACGCAAAAATGGCCGGCACTGCCCGGAAATGTGGAACGGGCGCTCCGTTCTGGAGCGCCCGCCTGGGAGCACGAATTGCCGCGTAACGGTTATTCGTCCTTCGGCGTTTCGGCTCCAGCCTCGTCAGCCTCGGCTTCGGCCTCTTCCACGGTCTCTTCGATTTCCGCGCCAGCCGCGTTGGCGGCATCATTGGCAGCATCCATCGCGTCGCCCGCGGCATCGCCAGCTGCGGCGCTGGCGCCGGCGGCCATGTCGCCAGCCTCATTCATTGCGTCTTCGGCTGCATCGCCAGCGCCTTCAGCGGCGTCACGGGCGCGGTCCATGGTGTCGGATGCCATGTTGCCGGCCTCTTCAGCGGCACTTTCGGCCGCGTACACGCCATCGCTGGCAGCTTCCTGCATCGCATCGCCGGCATCGCCAGCCATGTCGCCAGCAGCTGCGGCGGTGTCGGATGCGGCCTCCTGCGTGGCCGAAGCGGCAGCAGCGACGCCCGCTTCCACGTCTTCAGCGACGGTGTCTGCCTTGGCGCGGGCATCTTCCAGCGCGGAATTCTCGCCGTCTGTATCGGCTGGTTGGCCGCAGGCGACCAGAGCGAGTGCGCCGGTCGCGGCGAGGAATGTGTTGCGTAGTGTCATATTGATAAAGTCCCTGTTCTGCCGGCTCTGTTTCATGACAGACCGACAGGCTTTTTGCCTGAGTGATGAGAAACACTCTACTTGCCCCGACAGTGTCCTGGCCTGACGGTCCGCAGGACCCACGTTGCGTCTCGATCGCGTCGGGGACTTACAGGCGCGGTAACGCCCTGATCACGAACACGCTACCGATAATGTCAGATTGCGGCAGCAAATAGGCAGTGACGCAACGGCTCAGGCGATCTGCGTTTCAGGCCTCGCCGCGCTCTGCCTCGACCAGCGCTTGCAATTCACGCGTGTCATTGCCGGCGTCCTTGCCGGCGATGTAAAGCGTGCGCGTGGGATAGGCAAAGCTGATGCCTTCTTCGTGAAACCGGCGGAAAATCGCAAGCAGCACGCGCGATTTCAGAACCTTTGCGCGGTTGTAGTCGGGGTTCAGGGCGTAGAATCGCAATTCGTAGTCCAGCGAGCTCGCGCCGTAACCGCTCATCGCACAAAATTCGAAATCCGTGCCCGGGATGGCCTTGACGGTCTCGGCAACGAGCGTTGGGACCGCTTCGGCGAGGTCGGGCGGCGTCTCGTAGACAATGCCGAAGGACAGGTCGATGCGGCGGCGCGACATCCGCTTCATGTTGTGGATTTCATACTCCAGCAGGAGCGTGTTGTTCATGATCACCTGTTCGCCTTTGACGTCGCGAATGCGCGTCGTTTTCAGGCCAATATCCTCGACCGTGCCCCAGGTGTCGCCATAGCCGATCATGTCGCCGACCTGGAACGGTTTGGCGAAAATGATCGAAAGCGAGCTGAAAAGATCGCGGAACATGCCCTGCGCGGCCAGGCCGATGGCAATGCCGCCAATGCCGAGACCGGCGATCAGCGTTGTCACATCCGCGCCCACATTCGACAGGATCATCAGCACGGCGACTGACCAGACCGTGACCGAAACGAACCATTTGATGATGTTGACCGCGGATGCGAGCGAGGAGGCGTCGCTGCCCGACCGGCGCACATTCCGGCTGACCACTGAAATCGCCGCTTCCTGGACCCATTCGGCAACCTGCAGGACGCTTGTCAGGACAAGCAGTCCCGAGATGAAATCTGATACATTGGGTGGCAGCGCCATCGCGGAATTGGTGATCGCCATCGCAATTGCGACAATGAAATAAGGGCGAAATCGTGAGACAATCCGCCCGAAGATTTCCGAAAGTGACACCTCATCCTTGCGTGGCAGGCGCGAAACCAGCTTCGACAGGCCCCATCTGGCCGCAAAGAGCAGGACAATCACCGCAATTGTGAAGGCGACCGCGATCAGCGCATCGCCCGAGCCCGAATACAGCCAGCGCGCAAGTTCGCTCACGGCGGTGGTCGCCGAATTCGCGGTATCGCCCAGCGCCTCGGCCACGTCGCGCGCGGGTTCCTCCGGACCAGCAGGCGAAGGGTCTTGCTGCAGGCGAGCTGGCAAGGGGTGAGCGATGAAACGCATAAACAGAAACATGGGCCGGGTGTTAGCACACACGGTCAGGCTTGCGAATCCATAACATGGCAACCGGCCGGGCCCGCTGTGAAGCGCGCCAGCGCAGGATTGGCCGTTTCCATTCCGTCGGAATTCGCATAGATCGCCGGGCATGAACGAAATCCTCTTCCCTTCCGGCCTTTCCGACATCGCCGGTCAGTATGATGCGATCCTCTGCGATGTCTGGGGGGTGGTGCACAATGGCCAGGGCGCTTTCGCCGAGAGCTGCGAGGCACTCGGGCGCTTCCGGGCCGGCGGCGGCAAGGTGGTGCTGATCACCAATGCGCCGGTTCCGACACGGCGCGTCACCGCCGTCTTCGACAGGGTTGGCGTGCCGCATGACATTTTCGACGACTGTGCCACCTCGGGTGATGCGACGCGAAACGAACTGGTCCGGCGTCAGCCGTCATCGGTCTGGATCTACGCGGCCGATGGCGGGTTCGACCATGACCGCTTTCTTTATGAAGGGCTCGGCCTGAAAATCGAGTGCTCGCCGGCGGCCGATCTGGTCTTGTGCATCGGATTGCGCGACCCGTTCGGGGATCATCCCGAGGATTATCGCGCCGGGATGAAGGACATGGCGGCTGCCGGGCTGACCATGATCTGCGCCAATCCCGATATCCAGGTGCGCGTCGGCGACAGGCTCGGCTGGTGCGCCGGGGCGCTGGCCGCGATTTACGAGGAACTCGGCGGCAAGGTCGTTTATCCCGGAAAACCGCATCCGGCGATTTACCGGCTCGCCTTCGACAAGCTCGGCGCGCTTGGCGCGATGCCTGACAGGTCGCGTATCCTTGCCATTGGCGACGGGCCGGTGACCGATATACGCGGCGCCAACCGGGAAGGCCTCGATTGCCTCTATGTCGGCACCGGGCTAGCGCAGCATGATGGCGGCGATTTCGCCGGTCAGAGCGCGCAGCTGCTTGCCCGGCAGGGCGTGAGCGCAACCTATGCCATGGAAATCCTGAAATGGTAGGCGTTGCGATAAACGCTGACCTCAAGCTAAAATCAGTCCAGAGAAAACGAAAAGCAAACGGACGCACGTCATGACTCAGCCGCAAGGCTATAAATATGAAGAGCTCGAGATCGGCATGTTCCACGAAACCGTGCATGTGATCGAAGAGGCTGATATCCAGGCGTTTGCAGAGGTTTCGGGCGATTTCAATCCGCTCCACATGGACGAGGCGTTCGCCAGCACGACCGTGTTTGGCCAGCGCATTGCCCATGGCGCGCTCACGGCGAGCTATATCTCCGGTATTCTGGGCAACAATCTGCCCGGGCCGGGCGCGATCTTCACGCATCTGTCGATGCGGTTCCGGCGCCCTGTCTTTATCGGTGCAACCGTCACTGTGCGTGCTGAAGTCGTCGAGAAACAGGACAGGGGCCGCCGCGTCACGCTGAAGGTCTCCTGCCTCGTGGACGGCAAGCCTGTGATCACCGGTGAGGCCGGCGTTGTCGCACCGCCCGCCGAGACCAGAGGCTAGAGCGACATCATGGCCGTGTTCGCTGATTATCGCCACCTGCCTGCAAGCGCGAGGGGCCACGCCATCGCGCTGGGCAATTTCGACGGTCTGCATGCCGGCCACATGGCCGTGATCGAGGCGGCGCGCGCAGCCGGGGGCCTGCTCGGCGTGGCCACTTTCGAGCCGCCGCCGCGCGCTTTCTTTCGTCCCGACGACCCGCCCTTCAGGATACTGAGGCCTGAAAGACGCAACAAGAAGATCATTGCTGCGGGCGCCGATGCGGTGTTCGAGCTGCCGTTCAATGGCGAAATGGCCGGAATGACCGATGAGGAATTCGCCCGTGATGTCCTTGCAAAGGGGCTGGGCGCCTCGCATGTCGCGGTGGGCTTCGACTTTCGTTTCGGGCGCGGACGCATGGGGGATGCGGCGCGGCTTGCCTCACTCGGACGCGCACTCGGATTTGGTGTCACCATCGTGGAAAAGATCGACTCACTGGGCGACAAGGCCTCATCGTCTGCCATTCGTCAGGCCCTGCAGGCCGGCCAACCCGAACAGGTCGCGCAGATGCTGGGGCACGCCTGGGTGGCTGACGGCATTGTCGAAGGCGGGGAGAAGCGCGGGCGCACCATCGGTTTTCCCACGGCCAACATACAGCTTCACGATCTCATCCATCCGCGCCACGGGGTCTATGCGGTCATGGCCCGGCTGGACGGGGAATCGCAATGGCGCCCGGGTGTTGCGAATTTCGGGCGCACACCGACCACCGGGCTGCGCGACGCCCTGCTGGAGACGTTCCTGTTCGATTTCGACGCGGACATTTATGGCCGCCAGATTGATGTGGCACTGATTGCCTTCCTGCGGGCCGAGGAGCGTTTCGAGAGTCTCGACGCGATGGTCGAGCAGATGCACAGCGATTGCGACGCGGCCCGCCGCAGGCTTGAGGCGGAGTTGCCGCCGCTTGCATGAGCGCGCAGAAAGCTTGCTTCGGGGCGCTTTACCCGGCATGTTCGAATTTCGATCCGGGACACTGATTTCCGCAAGGGGAGACACAGATGAAACAGTTTACGCTCGCCGCAGGCGCAATCCTGCTTGCAGTCATGCCGGGCCTCGCCCAGGAGGCCGCCGCGCCACAGGCCCAGCCGCAGGTCACCGAGCCTGAAGACAGCCAGCCGGCGCCGGCGCCCGCGCCGCAGCCCGCCCAGCCAGCGCAGCAACCGCAGCTGAGCGAGCCTGCCCCGGTCTCACCGCCGCCTGTTCCGGCAGCCCCCGAACGCCCGCCCGTGCCCGCCGCAAGCTCGACCCATGCAAGCCAGCCCGCCTTGCTGGCAATGGAAGACGATTTGGTGACGGGCGTTGACACTCAGTGGCTTTCGCAATTTGTCGAGGGACTTGGCCACACGATCATCCAGGCAGAAGCGCGCAATTCGGAAGCCGTGGTCCTCGCGCAGGCCGAAGGCGAGCTGAAATATGGCCTTATCGGCAAGGCATGCATGGCCGAAGGTGCAGCCGACTGCAAGGGCATCCAGTTGATGGTGATCTTCACCCCAATGGCCACGCCAACACCTGAAGAGGTCAATCGGCTCAATTATGATCGTGCAGCGGTCAGCGTATGGAAGGTGCCACAGGCTGATGGCGTCGAAGCGCCCGCTGAAATCGGCGTCAATCGCTATCTGATCCTCGATCATGGTCAGACACAGGACAATCTTGCCCTCAATGTCGGCGTGTTCATCGAGGCAGCCGAGTCCGTGCGCGCGGCACTCGAGCAGTAGCGCGCGCAGCACCTGCGGCCATGGACGCATCGGTCCGGGCGCGCTAGACAGGTGCATGATGTCGCGCTGGCGCAGGATACGAATTACCGGCCCGGCCGGTGGCTGAGACATCCCGAAAGGGTGATTGGCCGCCGCGCCGGGCTTGATTGCTTGTATTCGCTGCCGGCAGATGCCGGTTCCCGACACACCCTCGATCCTACCTGGTATTTCCCATGTCCGAAACACGTGACGATATGCGCGATTATCGCGACACGCTCTTCCTGCCGAAAACCGGTTTCCCAATGCGCGGCGGCCTGCCCCAGCGTGAACCGGAATGGATTGCCCGCTGGGACGAGATGAAGCTGTATGACAAGCTGCGCGAGGATGCGCGCGGGCGCGGCGCCAAGCCCTTCATCCTGCATGACGGCCCGCCTTATGCCAACGGGCATATCCATCTCGGCACCGCGATGAACAAGATCCTCAAGGATATCATCGTGCGCTCGCGCCAGATGG
>CAYXQV010000114.1:0-7943 GCA_964467505.1 uncultured Hyphomonadaceae bacterium
GTCAGCCACCTTTTGTTGACGGCGCCGGCTTTCGACCCGGCCCCTCACACCACCGCGCTGGGCTCCATTGCACGAGATATTGAACAGGTTCTGGGCGCGCTGGCTACGCCGGGCTGAGCGTTCATGTTAACAGTCAGGTCATGCAGGCTGACTAGGATCGCGACTATGTTCGACCGAATGCGCCCTTGCCTTGCCGTTCTCGCGCTGCTTGCCCTTGGCGCGGCGCCCGAACGCTTCACGCTGGACGAGCTTGAGGCGCTGGAGCAGGAAAAGCGCGCGGCGGAGGAAAAGCTTGTCGCGCTGGAGACGGCGGGCAACTCGACCGGGCGCGATCTTGCCGCGCTGGAGGCCCAGCTGATAAGTGCGGCGATGGAAAGCCGCCGGCGCGAAGAGGATGCGGCAGCCGCAGAGCTGAAACTGATCGATCTGATGACGCGGCTGAATTCCAGCCGGGCAAGCCTGCTGGCTGACCAGGCGGCGCTGGAAGACCTGCTGGGGCTGCTTGCGTCGAGCGGGCGGCGGCGGCCACCGGCCCTGATCGTCTCGCCGAACCGGGCGAATGAGGCGGTGCGCCGCGCCATCGCGACCGGCGACGTGGCCCCGCGGCTGGCGGCGCGCAGCCAGGCACTGGCCGGGGAGATCGAAACGCTCAACCGGCTGGAGGGCGAGCTGCGCCGTGAACGCGCCCGGCTGGAGGCCGCCGAGGCCGTCCTGGCACTGAAACAGGCCGAGATTCGCCAGCTGGCAGCAGCCAAGCGCTCCGCATTCGAGGATATTGGCGGCGATGCTGACCAGTTACGTGCGCGCGTGGCCGAGCTTGGCGAGAAAGCCGAGGGGCTGCGGGACCTGCTGGCAGACCTTGAGGCCAGCGCGCCGTTTGCGCCGGGCCGCAAACCCGCCATTCGCCCGCGCCTGGCGAGTGTCTCGCCCGATATACCGGGTGCAAGCGTCAGCGATGCGGCGCGCGTGGCTGAACCGGTCGTCGAGCTTGCCCCTCTCGGCAGGAGCGCACTGGGGCGGCTGGCACGCCCGGTCGCAGGTCTTGTCTCGCGCGGCTATGGTGACAGAATGCCCGGTGGCGGCAAGGCGGAAGGCTTGTATGTCCGCACACGGGAAGGCGCGCAGGTGCTCGCCCCGGTTGACGGGCGTATCGAATATGCTGGAAAATTCCGCAGTTATGGTGAAATGTTGATCTTGCGGACAAGCGATGGATACCATGTTATATTGAGTGGTATGAACCGGATTTACGGCACGCCGGGACAGAGCCTTCGGGCAGGTGAGCCTGTAGGCGAAATGTCCTCGCGTGGATCGTCGGCGCCGGAGCTCTATCTGGAACTGCGGCGAGAGGGCGAGCCGATGAACCCGGCCCTTTGGATGAAGCGCGGGCGGTAAGCGCCCTGATGTCGAGTGAGTGGAGAGATTTCGCATGAGGGCAATGCTGACAGGAGCCGCGATCGGCGTGGTCATGGGAGCCCTGGCTGTGGGCGTATCGAGTTTTGCCTGGCCAGAAACACGAACCGATGACGCCCGCGCGCAGACCTACCGCCAGCTTGACCTGTTCGCGGAAATCCTCGCACGCGCCGAAAGCGAGTATGTCGTCGAGATTGACCAGGCTGCTGCGATGGAAGCGGCGATTGATGGAATGCTGACCTCGCTGGATCCGCATTCGGGTTATCTTTCCCCGGATGATTTCCGCGACATGCAGGTCCAGACATCGGGCGAATATGGCGGCCTCGGGATCGAGGTCACGATGGAAGACGGATTTCTGAAGGTCGTCACGCCGATGGATGACACCCCGGCCAGCCGTGCCGGTCTTGAGAGTGGCGACCTGCTGACCGCGATCAATGGCAAGCCGATTGTTGGCCAGACATTGACCGATGCGGTGAAGGAAATTCGCGGACCCGTCAGCACCGACATCACGATTTCCGTCCTGCGCAAGGGACAGGATCCGTTCGATGTCACCATGACGCGCGAAGTGATCCGACCGAAATCGGTCAACTGGCGGATCCAGGATGAAAATATCGGCTATCTGCGCATATCCACCTTCAATGAGCGCACGACTGACCTGCTCGAAGATGCGATGAAGGCGCTGGTGCGCGATCTTGGCGGGCAACCGGCTGGCATCGTGCTGGACCTGCGCAACAATGGCGGGGGCCTGCTCGACCAGGCCGTTTCGGTCAGCGACATGTTCCTTTCGGGTGGTGAAGTGGTCTCCACGCAAGGCCGCAAGGCGGGTGATATCGAGCGCTACAATGCCCGTTCGGGGGAAGTGTTTCGCGCCATCCCCATGGTCGTCCTGATCAATGGCGGCTCGGCATCGGCCTCGGAAATCGTGGCCGGCGCCCTGCAGGACCGGGGCCGCGCGAAGGTGCTCGGTGTGACGAGCTTCGGCAAGGGATCGGTACAGACCGTCATTCCGCTGGGCGCGGAAAAGGGCGCCATCCGGCTGACCACGGCGCGCTATTACACACCCGCAGGTCGTTCGATCCAGGCAACCGGTATCGAGCCGGACATCGAGGTCGCACAGCGCCGGATAAGCGAGGACGAACTGAAATCGATCAACAACTGGTCTGAGGCAGACCTTCCCAATGCGCTGGGCAATGATAACGGGACCGAGCGGCGTGCCCCGCATGTCCCGGAAGACCAGCCGCCGGAAAATTATGACGGCGACGATTACCAGCTCGACCGCGCGATCGAGGAATTGAAGGGTATTGGCCGGCGTGCGGCCGCCGGCCCGAACGCGGGCTGATACGCCTCTCGCCAGTGCTTTGCGTGTGCGCTAAGACCGCGCTGAGATCCCGCGAATCCAGTCAGAACGGAGCTTCCGAAAGCCGTGTCCCAGCCCGTGGAATTGTCCGTCGTCGTGCCCGTTTACAATGAGTCTGGAAATGTTGAGACCCTGGCCTCGGAGATCGCCGGCGCGCTTGATGGCCGCGCATTCGAGATGATCTTTGTCGATGACGGGTCCAGTGACGACACGCGCGACCGGCTCGTCGCGCTGCGCGAGCACCATGCTCAGCTGCGTGTCATCTCCCATCGCAGGAATGCCGGCCAGAGCCGGGCGATCCGCACCGGAATGTGGGCCGCGCGCGCACCTGTCGTCGGGACACTGGATGGCGATGGCCAGAATGATCCTGGCGATCTTCGCGAGCTTTATCGCACGCTGACGCGCGTCGATGCGCCAGGTGAGCTGAAAATGGTGATGGGGCGCCGCGCCAGTCGCAAGGATACGGCCTGGAAACGCCTTGGCTCGAGGCTTGCCAACAGTGTCCGCAAGCGGGTGTTGAAGGATGATTGCGACGATAGCGGCTGCGGCATCAAGGTGATGGACCGCGAGGCCTTTCTGTCGCTGCCCTATTTCGATCATATGCATCGCTACATGCCCGCACTCATGCGCGCTGAGGGATTTGTGGTCGAGTACAGGGATGTGAACCACCGCCCGCGCGGCTCGGGACAATCAAAATACACGAATTTCGGCAGGCTGTGGGCGGCCTTTTCCGATCTTCGCGGCATCAGCTGGCTCATTCGCCGGCGCCGAAATCCTGCTGGGACCGACGAGTTTTGACAGGTTTTCACGCGCGCCAAATTGACGCTGACGTCAACGGAAGCTTGATTCAATCGTGCAGTGAAGATAGCTGTAGCTGGCCGACAGGCGTGAGCTGTGTCATTCATCCGGCTTGTGTTCTGTAAACGACCGAAATCTGGAGGAGACCCCCAATGAAGGTTCTCGTGCCCGTCAAGCGGGTCATCGATTATAATGTGAAGGTTCGCGTGAAGCCCGATCAGACGGGTGTGGACCTTGCCAATGTGAAGATGTCCATGAACCCGTTCGACGAGATCGCGGTCGAGGAAGCGGTGCGAATGAAGGAAGCCGGCACGGTCGAAGAGATCATTGCGGTCTCGGTCGGGCCGCAACAGGCCCAGGAAACACTGCGCACGGCGCTTGCCATGGGCGCGGACCGGGGCATCCTGATCAAGACCGATGAGACCGTGGAGCCGCTGGCGGTGGCCAAGCTTCTCAAGGCCGTGGTCGAGGCCGAGGGGCCGGAACTGGTCATTCTCGGCAAGCAGGCCATCGATGATGACAGCAACCAGACCGGCCAGATGCTGGCCTCGCTGCTCGGCTGGCCGCAGGGCACCTTCGCCTCGGAGATCAGCAAGGAAGGCGACAAGCTGCACGTCACCCGCGAGGTCGATGGCGGGCTCCAGACAGTTGCGCTTGACGGCCCGGCGATCGTGACGACGGACCTGCGCCTCAATGAGCCGCGCTATGCGTCGCTGCCAAATATCATGAAGGCGAAGAAGAAGCCGATCGACATGAAAGAGCCCGGCGATTTCGGGGTCGATATTTCCGCGCGTCTTTCCGTGGTGAAAGTGACCGAGCCCCCACAGCGTGAAGCGGGTGAAGTCGTCGAGGATGTGTCTGCCCTTGTGGCGAAACTCAAATCTGCAGGAGCGATCTGATGGCGGTCCTTGTCATTGCGGAACACGATAACGAAACCCTGAATGATGCGACCCACAAGACGGTCACCGCAGCATCGAAATTCAGCGGCGATGTCGATATCCTGGTGGCCGGCGAGGGTGCCGGCGGTGCGGCAGAGGCGGCGGCCCGGATCACGGGTGCGCGAAAGGTGTTGCACGCCGATGCTCCGCCGCTGAAAAAGCAGCTTGCCGAAGCCATGGAAGCGCTGATCGTCCCGCTGATGGAAGGCTATGACGCGGTGTTTGCGCCGGCCACGACATCGGGCAAGAACGTGATGCCGCGCGTGGCTGCGCAGCTTGATGTCATGCAGCTGTCCGATATCACCGGGCTTGAGGGCACTGACACGTTTGAACGGCCAATCTATGCCGGCAACGCGATCATGACGGTGAAATCCTCCGATCCGAAAAAGGTCGTGACGGTGCGTACCACCTCGTTCGATGCGGCTGGTGAAGACGGCTCGGCCAGCGTCGAGACCGTCGATGCGCCGGCAGCGACGGCGGGGTCGCAGTTCGTTTCGGAGAATATCGTCGAAAGCGACCGTCCGGAACTGGCCGGGGCCAAGCGGGTTGTTTCCGGCGGGCGTGCGCTCGGATCGGAAGACGACTTCAAGAAATACATCATTCCGCTGGCCGACAAGATCGGTGCGGCTGTTGGTGCGTCGCGCGCCGCAGTGGATGCCGGTTATGCCCCCAATGACTATCAGGTGGGTCAGACCGGGAAGATCGTCGCGCCGGATCTTTACATCGCAATCGGCATATCCGGGGCGATCCAGCACCTTGCCGGGATGAAGGATTCGAAGATCATCGTGGCGATCAACAAGGATGAGGAAGCCCCGATCTTCCAGGTGGCGGACTACGGCCTTGTGGCCGACCTGTTCAACGCGGTCCCGGAACTGACCGAAGAGCTTTGAAGCTGCAAGGCACGCGCAGGCGCGCACCAGTTGCGAATGGCCTCGCCGCCATGTGCGGGGCCATCAGGCTGGCGCGATTGTGACGCCGTTTGCGCAGCGTTTTTTGTGGCAAAGGCCGGCCAGCGGGATTATAACTGCTGGTGTTGCAGCCTGGAGGTCAGTCGATGCTTGCAATTCTTGAAGCGGCCCGCGACCTGGTCGTGATCGTGATTTTCAGCCTGTTTGGTTCAGGAGATGATGGCGCGCCCCAGCAGCCGGACACTGAGCCTGAGGGTCATATGCTCGAAAGGCTTGTCCGCTAAGGTTTTTTCTGAGATTGTACCAGTGTGGCGCTTTGGTTCGCAGGCGCCATCCCGTTTCGGGGCGTTGGGGGTGTAGCTGCGCGAAGGCTGACAGCTATGCAGGAAGTCTCTCGCCGTTTCGCGGCAAATCAGTGTACAATGCCTCCCATGAACGGGCATTTGACCCCATCGGAAGTGACGCGCACGCCGTTTGGCGCTGAACCTGCACCGGCAGCGCGGGCCGATGCCGTGCGCGGCGCAGGTGGCTGGTTGCCATGGGCCGGACTGGCGCTTGCGATTATCTGGTGGGGCAGTGTTGCGGCAGCACTCGTGACCGTGCTGGATGTCTCCGCGCTTGGTCGCCAGCCGCCCATCACCCTCGCCGCCGGCGCGCTGATCGCACTGATGCCGGGCTTCCTGATACTGATGGCCGGGTTCATGGCGCGCGAAGGTGCACGCGCAGCGGCCGCAAATGAGCTTGTGCTGCAGGCGAGCGAGAAATTGCTGGACCCGGCGGCGCGTGCCGGAAGCCGCGCTGAAAGCCTTGCTGCGCAGATGGCGGCAAGTGCGTCTGAGGTCGATCGCGCGATGAACCACGCCTTGTCGGCGATGAAGGCCATGTCGGAAGAAATCGGCGATGAACGCATGCGCCTGGAATCGGTGAGTTATGCCGCCTCCGACAATGCCCGTGACCTGGCTGAACGCCTGTCGCAGGAGCGCGCCGGTCTTGAGGAAATCGCCCGGCAGTTGCGCGCCCAGACCGAGGAGATCGCCCAGGCCATTCCGCGCCAGGCCGAAGCGATGATCGAGTCGACGCGCCAGGCGGCAAGGGAGGTTGGTCAGGCCGATGAGGCACTTGATGCCCGCCTTCAGCAAATGCGCGAGAACAGCGCCCATCTGTCGGGCGAGCTGGCGCGCCTCGACCAGCTTGCGGCCGGTGCCCAGCAGCAGTCGGAAGCGCTCATGTTCGCGATTTCCCGCGTCGAGGAGAAGCTGGAAAAATCACGCAGCACGGTAGACGCGGCCCTGCGTTCCGGGGAGATGGCAGCCGCCGCCGCTGGCACGACCGGCGATGCCATTCAGACAGCGGCCGACAATGCGATTGCCGGCGCGCGCCAGGCCCAGAAGGAAATCGAGACGTCGACACGCTCGGCGCACCAGGAGGCGGCCCGGGCGCTGGCCGCACTGCAGCAGCGCGCCGAAGATGTCTCCGCAGCAATCAGGGCGGCTGGCATGGCTGCGCGCGCCGAAACGGACATCACGGAGCGCCGGCTGTCACAGGTCGGCAGTGCGTTCCGCAAGGCCGTCGATGCCGGAACGGCGACTGCGACACGTGCCGACGTTTCAAACGGCGCGGCGGTTTCAGCGCAGCCTGCCATGCCGGCCCGCACGTCGGTGTCGACTCCGCAACGCCGCGTCCCCGGGCATGATGAGTCGCCCGCACCAAATGAGGCGCCCGCACCAATTGCGCGCAGAGATGTCGCCGCACCGTCGCGCCAGCTGGATGACGACCTGTTCGAGGCGTCTCCGGCTGTGCTTCCTCCACCTCCGCAGAACTGGACGGGCAGCAGTCTTGACCGCATGCGCGACGAGCCTGTCGCCCCCACCTCACCCACGCCGCCGGGAATTGGCGTTTATGATCAGGGCCCATTCGAGCGCGACGCGCACGCGCACGGCGAACCTGAACCCTTTGATCCGCTGGAAGATACACAGCCCTCGCAGAACGCGGCCAGCAATGGCGAAATGCCGCCCGCGCCGCGCGGAGATGCCGCCTGGACCAGCATCCTCAGTGATATGGACCGCTCCGAGACCGGCCACATGCCGCGCGAGGACATTGCCGAAAGCGTGATACAGCGCCTCGAACATTCCGGCATTGCGCTGGCGAGCATCTTTCGCCCGCGTGACAAGAAGAAGATCGCCGTGGCAGCCCGCAGGGGCGAGACGCCGCGCCGGACCGCCATACTGAGCACGGCCCGAGACGAGGTTGACAGGGTTTCCAAGCGCCTGAATGCGGATGACGAGTTGATGCAACTCGCTCTGGATTTCCTGTCCATGGAGGCGCCTGACGCGATCGCAGCGCTCGACCGGACGCAGAAATCCAATCGCAATGCCAGTCCGCGCCTGTCGGCTTTCCTGCTGCTCGATGCCGCAATGGGCGATTTGCGAGCCGCCGCCTGAGCCCATCTCGTCGCAGGCATGCACCCGCGCGCTCGCTAGGGCGTTTTCCGACCAAATTGAACCGCTTGGCCGCTTGGATTTTTCGTCAGGG
>CAYXQV010000115.1:0-6579 GCA_964467505.1 uncultured Hyphomonadaceae bacterium
TGGATCAGCGGGATATGCGCAAATTGCGGGATGTCCCAGCCCATCGCCTCATAGATCGGGATCTGGCGGAACGCGTTGCGCAGATGGTCATCCCCGCGCACAACGTGCGTGATCCCCATATCATGATCATCGACGACAACGGCCAGCATGTAAGTGGGTGATCCGTCGGCGCGAAGAAGGATCAGATCGTCGATCTCGCGCGCCTTAATGCGGATCTCGCCCTGCACCGCATCGCTCAGCACGCGTTCGCCCTCATCAGGTGCGCGCAGTCTGAGCGTGAAGGGCGCATCCGCCGTCGGCGCTGGGGCGCCATCGCGCCAGGGCGAACGGAACGGTGCCAGCAATGTGTCCGCTTCGCTGCGCAATGTCTCGCGTTCTTCTTCACTGAGGCTGTCATCCCTCGCCGCAGTGCGTTTCGCCTCGCCGGCATCGCGCCGGGCCTGCAGTTCCTCCGAGGTGGCATAGCAACGGAAAGCCGTGCCGTTTTCAAGCATTTGCAGCGCGACTTCGGCATGGCGATCGGCGCGTGCGCTTTGTAGCATGGGCGGCTGGTCAGGCGTCACGCCGAGCCAGTCGAGACCTTCCAGGATCGCCTGTGTGGCTTCCTCGGTGGAGCGCGCCTTGTCAGTGTCTTCTATTCGCAACAGGAAGTTGCCATTGTGGTGCCTGGCAAACAAAAGATTGAACAAGGCTGTCCGTGCGCCTCCAATATGCAGCATTCCTGTCGGGGAAGGGGCAAAACGGGTCGTCACGGTCATATGGGTAACAAGGCTCCTTCAATGCGCGAAGTCGTGCCGCTTCAAGAACATGGTCAAACCGGTCAGGGCAAGGGGCAACAAGCCTTCTTATGGCGATTGCTTGAGCGTCTCGGCCAGATCGAGGCGCACGAATCGCGTCCACTCATCATCGCTCTGGGGCTGTGTACAGGGTGCGCGGGTTATTTCTCGGCACTGAGCGAGCCTTCCTGGGCGCTGGCGGCCGGCAGCCTGGCCCTCGCGACGTTGCTTCATGGCGCAGCCCGTCGCGCCTGGAGATTGCCAGTGCTTTCGCTCGTTTCGCTCACGCTGATGGCGGTGAGCCTGGGCGTCGCGGTATCGAAATGGCAGAGCGAGCGTGCTGCTTCCCCGGTCATCGAACAGCGCGGTGAGCCGGTGATGCTGGAAGGCTGGGTGCGCGCTATCGAACCTGGCACGAATGGCCCGCGCCTGCGGATCCGGGTGCAGGCGATCTCCGGCCATGCACCGTCACAAACACCGCGCCAGGTGCGCGTGACCCATTCCAACAGCCTTAATGTCGCGCCGGGGCGTTTTGTGCGTTGCCGCGTGGTCCTGCTGCCGCCGCCCGGTCCATCAATCGCGGGCGACTATGATTTCCGCAGGCAGGCCTGGTTTGAGGGACTTGGCGCGGTCGGCTATGTGCAGGGGCGATGCCGTGGCGGTGCGCTGGGACATCCGCCGGGCCTGCTGGCGCGCGCCGACCTGATGGTGGGGGCCTGGCGCCGGCGGGTAGCCACACATGTCAATGAAGCGGCCGGGGCGCGGGCCGGGGGCTTTGCCGCAGCCCTGATGTCAGGCGACCGCAGCTTCATGGCGCAGGCGGATGCCGAAGCGCTGCGGGCATCGGGCCTGGCGCACCTGCTGGCCATTTCGGGCCTGCACATGGCGATTGTCGGCGGGCTGGTCTACCTGGCGTTTCGCCGGGGGCTGGCACTGATCGAGCCGCTGGCCCTGCGGATCGCGGTGCAGAAGCCTGCCGCAGCCATCGCCCTGCTCGCCAGTGCCGGCTATCTCGTCATGTCTGGTGCCAGCATCTCGACGCAGCGGGCATTCATCATGGCTGCAATCTTCTTTACCGCGATCCTGATTGACCGGACCGCGCTCAGCCTGCGCAGCTTTGCCATCGCCATGATTGCGGTGCTGCTGCTGCATCCGCAAAGTGCCGTGACACCCGGTTTCCAGATGTCCTTTGCGGCCACCGGAGCGCTGATTGCAGTGTATGAGGCCTGGAACCGGCGGCGTGCGCAGGCCCTGCCGTCACGGCGCCATCATTATGTCTTCGCCATCCAGTCGCTGGTGATGACGTCCTTTGTCGGTGCAGCGGCCACTGCGCCGTATGCGCTCTATCATTTCGACCGCGTGGCTGCGCTGGGCCTGTTTGCAAACCTTGCTGCCATGCCGATCATTTCCTTTGCCAGTGCGCCGGCAGCTGGCGCGAGCCTTGCGCTTGCCCCTTTCGGCCTGTCCGATCCGGCGATACGCGCTTTCGGCCTGACACTCGAAGGGGTGCTCGGCGTGGCGCATTATTTCGCCGGCGAGCCCGGGAGCGGTCTCATCCCGGCAACGCCAATGCCGGGCCCGGCGCTGTTGGCCTTCAGCGCCGGCCTTGCCGGTCTTGTGATGTTTCGCGGTGCCTTGCGAATGGCTGCCACTGCGGCCGGGCTGGCAGCAGGAGTGACGATATGGGCGCTCTCGCCACCTGCAAGCCTTCACTGGGCGCCTTCGGGCGATGTCTATGTGCTCGGTCCCGACAGGGAATACCGTCGCGTCTCATTCATCGACGCAGATGGGCTGGGACCGATGCGCTATTCGGAGATGCAAGCCTCGCTCGACTGCAGCCGTGCAGGCTGTGACCTGGCAACGCTCGGCGGACATGTGCGCCTTCATGCAGAAGGCTGGACACAGGGCGCCTGTCCCGATGACGCGCTGGCCCTGCACCTGTTTCCGGAATTGGCGCCGGCCGGATGCCCGGGCGTGCTCGGCTGGGAGGAGGTTCGCGCGCTTGGCGGCCAGTCGGTCACACTGCTTGGAAACGGCCGTGTCAGGCGCGCGCGCCCTGAAACCTGCCAGCCCAGACCCTGGCGACCCTGCCGGGATCAGGTTCAGTCATAGCGCCGGATCAGTGCCACCAGCCGGCCCTGTATACGCACCCGGTCCGGGCCGAATATCCGTGTCTCGAAGGCCGGATTGGCCGCTTCGAGTGCAATACTGTCGCCGCGTGAACGCAGGCGCTTGAGCGTGGCTTCCTCCTCGTCGATCAGGGCGACGACAATATCGCCGGACTGGGCCGTGTCGGTGCGTTTCAGGATGATGAGGTCACCATCATGAATGCCAGCCCCGATCATCGACTCACCTTCGACCTGCAAGGCGAAATGATCTTCCTCGCTGGAAAAGTCCTCAGGCGGGGAAATCCGGGAAACTTCGTGCTGGATTGCCTCGATCGGAACGCCTGCAGCGATCTTGCCAAGCACCGGCAGGCTGGCGCGGCCGCCTCCTGCTGCCACTTCCTGACCAGCATTCACAAGGCTCGGTCGGAAAGACTGGCGACCGCGCGGAGGTGCTGCAGTGGCCGCCGATTCCGGCATTTTCAGCACTTCAAGCGCCCGCGCCCGGTGCGGAAGGCGGCGAATGAAGCCACGTTCCTCAAGGGCCGAAATCAGTCTGTGAATCCCTGATTTCGAGGCGAGATTGAGGGCATCCTTCATTTCGTCGAAAGACGGCGAAATCCCGGTTTCCTTGATGCTCTCGTGAATATAGAGAAGAAGCTGTTTCTGTTTCGATGTGAGCATGCGCTGGCTCCAGTCCTGACAAATCCAAGTTTCACGACTGTTCTACAAGCGTTCTGTTTTTGCGTCAATTCCTTCCTGCGTGCCGCAATTCGGCCACAGCGTGTTCGCGGTCAGTACGCTTCATCAGGCTCTCGCCGACAAGGAAGCGTTTCGCGCCAGCCTTGCGCAGGCGCACAATATCGGAAACTGTTCGCACGCCGCTTTCCGACACAAGCTCGCGATCAGCCGGCAGGCGCGGGGCAAGTGCCTCGGTCACGGAAAGGTCCGTTGTCATCGCCTTGAGATCGCGGTTGTTGATGCCGATCAGCGCCGCTGGCAGGGCGAGGGCGCGGGACAGTTCGCCGCCGTCATGGACTTCGACCAGGACATCCATGCCATATGCGCTGGCAGATGCGATGAGGCTGGCGGCCATGGCGTCACCGACGGCGGCCATGATCACGAGGATTGCGTCAGCGCCGTGCGCGCGCGCTTCGGCAACCTGCCAGGTATCTATCATGAAATCCTTGCGCAGGAGGGGCAGGGACACCGCCGATACGATCGCTTCGAGATCGTCGAGGCTGCCGCCAAATGCCGGCCCGTCGGTGAGCACGGAGAGACAGGCGGCGCCGCCGGCTTCGTATTGCCGGGCAATTGCCGCAGGGTCGGCGCCGGGCAGGATCTCGCCCGCAGAAGGGCTTTTGCGCTTCAACTCGCAGATCAGGGCGTTGTCTCCTGTCTGTGCAATGGCCGCGAGTGCGTCGGCAAATCCGCGTGGCGGCGCCCTGTCGCGAGCGCGCGCGTCAAGCTCTGCCAGGCTCTGGCCTTCCTTGCGCGCGGCCACTTCCTCGCGCTTGCGGACAAGAATGGCGTCGAGCGCGCTGGCCATCAGAAGCCCCGCCCATGCGATGTCTCGACCAGCAGGTGCAATGTGCGCGCGGCTGCACCATTGTCGATCGCCCGGGCGGCCATCGTGCTGCCGTCTGCAAGGCTGTCGGCATGGCCGGTGATCATCAGGCCGGCGCCGGCATTCAGCACCACCACATCGCGGAAGGGGCCGGGCTGGCCGTCGAGCAGGTCCAGCAAAGCGCGCGCATTCTCATCGACATCAGCGCCCTCAAGGGCCGACAGCGGATGACTGGAAAGCCCGCCATCTGCAGGGGAGATTTCGAACTCGCGAACCGCGCCATCGCAAACCTCGGCGACACGGGTTGTCCCCGCGATGGAAATCTCGTCGATCCCGTCAATGCCATGGACGACCCAGGCGCGTCTGGTTCCAAGTGTCATCAGCGCTTCGGCCATCGGGCGCAGCCAGCGGGCATCATAGACACCGAGCAGTTGATGGCTTGCGCCGGCAGGGTTGGTCAGCGGGCCAAGCAGGTTGAATATGGTGCGAATGCCAAGTGCGGCGCGCACGGGCGCGACATGGCGCATCGCTGAATGGTGGGCGCGCGCGAACATGAAGGCGACGCCGGCCCTGTCGAGACAGGCGCGGAAGGTCGCTTCGTCGATTTCGAGACTGACGCCGAGCGCTTCGAGGACGTCGGCTGACCCGGTTTTCGGCGGCACAGAACGGTTGCCATGCTTGGCCACGCGCCCGCCGGCCCCGGCAATGACAATGGCCGCCGCCGTGGAGGTGTTGAGCGATTTCCAGGCCAACCCGCCGGTGCCGCAGGTGTCGAGAAGGTCGCCCTGCACCTCGATGCGCCGGGCATGGGCACGCATGATCCGGGCGCCGGCAACAAGCTCGGTGGCGCTCTCCCCGCGCATTGCCAGCCCCATCAGGAACGCAGCGGTGAGTTCGCCGGGTGCCTCGCCCGAAAGCAGTGCCTGGAACGCGCCTTCGAGAACATCGCCGCTGAGCGGTTCATGGCGTGCGATCGCCTTGATGGCGTTGGAAAGGTTCTGTGTCATCGGATCCGTGACCTAACGCGTGTCAGTTCGCTTGGGAAGTCAGCGTCGAGATCAGGGCCCCTTTGCCGGCGCAACCGGCCGGCGCTTTACAGACAGGTGGTCACAGGTCATCTTCGCGCCAGCGAGAGGGAGAACACATGATGAAATTTGGAATCATTGCCGCCGCAGCAGGGCTGTTGGCGATTGCCGCATGCGAGAGCGTGCCGGGCGAGACCAGCCAGGACAGTGAGGCGCCGGTGATCACGGCGGCGAGCGAAGCGCGTCTTGCCGATGTGCTCCAGGCCCAGCCCGAAGCGGTCCGGGCGCGCTACGGTGCCCGCAATCCTGGCGAAACACTGGCTTTCTTCGGCATCGCGCCCGGCACGACCGTGGTTGAAGCATTGCCAGGCGGTGGCTGGTACACAAAGATTCTCATGCCGTATCTTGGCCCCGAAGGCATGCTGGTCGGTGCGCACTATCCTGATGATATCTGGACGACGATCATGCCGGATGCTGAGCCAGAGCGGGTGGAAGCCTATATCGCGCGCACTGATGGCTGGCAGGCGCAGGCTCTCGAATGGGCTGGCGCGGATGGCCCGCAGGTCGGTTCGTTGAAAATGACCACCGCGCCGGCGGAAATGGCTGGCAAGGCGGACGCCATCCTGTTTATCCGTGCATTGCACAATCTCCACCGCGTCGAGGATGAGCTGGGCTATTTTTCAGCGGCGATCGAAGAGGCCCATGATCTGCTCAGGCCGGGCGGCGTTGTTGGTGTGGTCCAGCACAGGGCTGGCGAGGACACACCCGATGACTGGTCCGACGGCAATGCCGGCTACCTCAAGCAGAGCGATGTGATCGCCGCTTTCGAGGCGGCGGGCTTCGAGCTTCAGGCGGCCAGCGAGATCAATGCCAACCCGGCTGACAAGGCAGGTCCGGGCGATATCGTCTGGCGCCTGCCGCCGAGCCTTGCCACCACGCAGGAAGGCACGCCGGAGCGCGCCGCCCTCGAAGCCATCGGCGAAAGCGATCGCATGACCCTGCGCTTCGTCAAGCCGCAATAGCGCTCTCCTCATCCCGAGCGAAGCCGAAGGGCCCCGCCCTGCGGGGGAGGATAAACCGTGACCATCTTCCCCCGCTCGCGGGGG
>CAYXQV010000115.1:6679-7927 GCA_964467505.1 uncultured Hyphomonadaceae bacterium
GACCCAATCTGCGCTGATGCTTGCGATTGCGGTGGGAGGCGTCCAGAGTGACTGTCAAACAGATACAAAAAGGGGAGGCAAAGCCATGGGTCTGATACGGAACATTTTTCTCGGTGTGCTGGCAGTCATCATCGTGCTGGTGGGTATCGTGGTGTTTCGCACATTCACATATGGCGGCGCGCTGGATACCGCCGAAGTGGAGCTTCCCGAACCGCCGGCGGTCAGCGCTGATGCGGCTGCCGCGCGCCTGTCACAGGCACTGCAATTTCGGACCATCACCGTAGCGCCCGGCGATCCGAGGCCTGGAAATGAAGCGCCCTGGCTGGAGCTGCATGACTGGCTTGCGACCACCTATCCGAGCGCCCATCAGGTGATGACACGCGAGATGGTCGCCGGTTACACACTGCTCTACACTTGGCCGGGCAGTGATGCCTCGCTCGACCCGCTCTTGTTGATGGCTCACCAGGATGTCGTGCCGGTCAACATCGGCACCGAGGGGGACTGGACCGGCAGCCCGTTTGGCGGCGAGATCATCGAGGGTTATGTTTACGGTCGCGGCGCGATTGACGACAAGGGTTCGCTCGTGGCCCTGATGGAAGCGGCCGAGGCGCTGGCCCGCGATGGCTTCCAGCCGCGCCGGACGATCCTTTTCCTGTTTGGCCATGATGAGGAAGTGTCAGGCTCGGGCGCCGGGGCAGGGGTGGAGCTTCTGCGCTCGCGCGGGGTCGCGCCGGTGATGGCCCTGGACGAGGGCTTCATGGTCCTTGATCCGTCACCGCTGACGGGGGCGCCGATGGGCTTTATCGGCATTGCGGAGAAGGGGTTTCTGTCGGTGCGGGCAACGGCGCTGGCGCAGGGCGGGCATTCTTCGACCCCGCCGCGCAATTCCGCCACGGTGCGCCTGTCGCGCCTGCTGGTAGAGCTGGACGACAACCAGATGCCCGCCGACATGAAGGGCGCGATCGTTACGGGCCTGCTGAAGGCGTCGGCGCCGGATATGGGCTTTATGACACGCATGGCGCTGGCAAACCAATGGCTGTTCGGCGGCATGGTGAAAGCGCAGATGGGCGCGATCCCGCCAGCCAATGCGATGATCCGCACCACGACAGCGCCAACGATGCTGGTGGGCTCGTCCAAGGACAATGTGCTGGCCCAGCGTGCTTCAGCGGTGATCAATTTCAGGATCCACCCGTCCAACACCGAAGAGGATGTTCTCGATCATGTGCGCCGCGCCAGTGAGAAGGTCGG